>NZ_CAKVMR010000049.1 GCF_934772795.1 uncultured Holdemanella sp. | reverse complement strand
ATGCCCATGGAATATTGGGATACTGCCTTAGTTTTCAGCTGAGAACCAATCTGAGTAAACTCCATCATTTCATGTAGTTTTTCTTTTGAAGCATGATTTAAAGTGGCCATTAATTCCAGATTTTCTTTACCTGTCATATTTTCAAATAATCCAGGACCTTCAATCATGCATGATACATATGATAATACTTTTTCCCTTTGTTTAACTACATCTTCTCCGCATATAGAAATAGTTCCTTCATCCATATTTATCAAATTACACATACATTTCATTAGTGTGCTTTTCCCTGCACCATTTTGTCCAACAAAGCCAACTATTTCACCAGGCTTCATACCAAAAGAAACATGATTTAGTACAATTTTATCTTTGAAACTCTTAACTACATTTTTCACCTCAACTACATTTCTCATCTTTCTCATCCAACTTTCTTTTTAGTAACAGCACATCATACACGATCAAGTAACTAGTAACTATGTATATTTATAGATTAACTGTAACTATTTTACATAGCAATGTAAGCATGTGATTGTTTACTGTAACCCTTTACATATTATATATCACCTGTAGTTTATTTATTCAATAACTTTTTTTTCTAATGATTAACATATCCAAAATAGTCTTACATGAAAATAAACTCAGACCACTCACCGACACCATTCTTGATCATATTAAAAAATCATCTCATACAATTTCAAAGGTGATTTTTTTCAAGAGAATCATTCAAAAATCGAATAATAAAAAAGAGAGTCATTTCATAAGTTGAAATGGCTCCCTTCGTGGATTGGGTGGCTCCGTTACCATGGAATATTCAGTAATAATTCAATCCATTACTGATTCATAAATAAATGGTAAAAATAATTCTTCTTGCTAAGCAAATCTTCAAATGATCCATGTTCTACAAGTTTCCCATGTGATAAAACCAATATATCATCAAATCCCTGTAGCATTTTCTTATGAATCTTATGCGTTACATAAATTATGGTTTTATCAGTTAATTCTATAATATTGCTTTCTATTTTTTCAGTATTAATACTGTCAAGACTTGATGTAATCTCATCACACAACAATAAATTGTGACAATGTAGTTTTGCTCTTGCTATGGATATTCTTTGGATTTGTCCTCCTGATAAATTGCCTGCATCTTCAGAAACAAATTGATTCAGGTCTAAATCTGAAATATTCGCAAATTCCATTGCACTTTTCAAATCTTCTTCAGAAACATTCTCTCCCAAGCACAAATTTTCTCGAATAGTTCCTGAAAATAAATGTTCTTCTTGTCGGATGATTACCGGTTCTTTGTCAAATGAAATGATTCTTCCTTTTTGAATTGAATAATAACCCAAAATCAATTTTAATAAAGTCGACTTCCCTGATCCACTGTCTCCAACAATCGCATATTTTTTTCCTTTATCAAATTGGAAGGAAAAATCCTTGAATATAGCTTCTTTGTTTGGAAATCCGAAACCCACATGTTCAAAACAAACTTTATTTTGATTTTCTGAAATAAGAAGTGTTTTCTCGGTTTCTTTCTTATCAATCATTCTAATCAATCTATCATTAATGCCTTTAATAGCCACGAAATTTCCATAATACGAGGCCATAGTATACAAGCAATCAATAAAATTATTTGAAAGTGTCACCACAGACATAAAGTACGTGGCACTAAAATATCCATTTGAACTCAATATTGCTAATGCTAAAAGAAAAAACATTTGTCCAATTACCGCTACGGAATTGGCATATGTTGTATTTAACAGAGTAAAAAAATTAAAGTGGAAATATTTATTCTCATAATCATCAATATTATCTTCACCTTTACGAATATAATGAGGTAGAACACGATAATCTTGAATGATATCGAAACATTGAAATAACTCTCTCAATTTTGAATTATATTCTTGGCTTTGTTCAGATAATTGATTAGATGATTTCTTTAATATCTTCGCAAACAGACGTGGAACAGCTATCGTAAATATAGCAATCAAATCCATCATAAAAAAGACAGTCCAGTTTACATGTATTAAATAAAAACAAATACACAAAAAAACAACGCATTGAGTAATCATTGACAAAAAAGGAAAGAAATAATTATCATCGACCATTTTTACATCATTTGTAAATAAAGATAAATATGATCCAATCGAATGCTCATAAAATTCATTATGATTTTGATTAAATATACTACGATAAATATCTTTGGATAAGTCTGCCCTTAATTTCTGTCTATATTTTGCTTTATATCTAGAATTCAAATATGAAAACAAAGCTTGATAAATCATAAAAGCTATAATCAGCCATAAGCTCACAATTATTTTAGATTCATCTTGATTTAAAAAAATGCCAGAAACATTTTCAATAATATAGGCTAAAAACAAAGGCGTCAAACAAGTTAGTAAATTAATTATTAGCGTGAAGCAAAATAGTATTTTATTCTTTTTTATATATCTAATCATAATTGGATCTCTTTTATACTCTCGGTGAATCTTTCTATATATCGTAAGCGTCAAATAGAGCCCATATTAAAATAACGATCTCTTTGTGAAATAATAGAGCCACAAGGAGGTCGTATTTTTATGCCAGGTACTTCAAAAGTGGATTGGATGCATATATTCGCAGATCAGGAATCTAGTGAATTGAGCATTTCTCAGTATTGTAAGCTTCATGGTATATCTGACAAAGCATTCTACAATGCAAGAACCAGATATAAAAAGACTGTTGAAACACCTTCTCTTGTAGCTGTTGAAGTGAATGATGATATTGGATCTTCAAACACTGGGTGCATTAGTTTCAAATTAAATGGTATGAGTTTTGAATTTAATGCATCTGCTCCGGACAGTGATATACAAAGAATCATAAAAATATGTTTGACATTATGATTAGTTTTGATGATATTCCAGAGATTTATATTGTAAAGAATGTTACAGATCTGAGAAAAGGAATTGATGGATATGCATCTATCATTCAGGATCTGTACCAGATAAGTCCATTTCAAGATACATTGTTCATATTCTGCAACAAACACAGAAATAAAATAAAGTGTCTGTACTGGGACGGAAATGGATTCTGGCTTTTGTATAAAAGACTAGAAAAGGGCCATTTTCAGTTTCCGGTTCGTGATGATGGCATAGCTACAATAACGAAACAGCAGCTGAGATGGCTTCTTGAAGGTTTGAAGATGGAACAGAAAAAAGCTTTCGAAAATAAATTATATAAATATGCATAAAGTGCTTTATTTACGGGAGATTTATGCATATTTGTGGTATAATATTATGCGTATGATAAATGTTGAAGAAATTAATAAATTACAAGAAAAGCTTGAAAAAATGGACCGTGAAGAGCTGATGGAATATGCGATTGGAGAAACGATTTCTAAAATGACATATTTGGATCAGCTTGCATCTATGAAAAGAAGCAAGTTTGGCTCAACTTCTGAAAAGACAAGTCTGGAAATGCTTCCTTTATTCAATGAAATCGAAAAGACACTTGATAATGTGAATCCGGTAGATTTATTGGAACCTGAGGTCAAGGATACAAAAAAAGGCAAAAAGAGAAAGCCAAAAACGAAAGAGAATGATTATTCAGATTTGGAAATAAAAGAAACAATCCATCATTCATTAAAAGACAGATCATGTCCAGAGTGTGGTTCTTTGATGAAAGAGTTAAAGCCAACGATTTCGTACGAATTAAAACACAAACCAGCAGAATGGTTCTTGATCAAACATGTAATCCATAACTATGTGTGTCCTGAATGTTCAAAGGAAAGTGATGGAATTGTTTGTGTAGAACCTAAAGATAAACCAGTTCGTCTTATTGAAGGCAGCGTTGTAACATCAAGTGCTGTTGCAGGTTTGGCATATAATAAATATGTATTGGGAACACCACTATATAGACAAGAACAGGATCTGAACAGACAGAATATATGTATCAACCGTCAAAATATGAGCAACTGGATGATGCAGTGTTCAAATGATTATCTCGAATATGTATTCGATCAGATGTGTGAAGACTTTAAAAAGCTGGAGATTGTACATTTGGATGAAACACCACTGCAAATCATTGAAGACTGTAAGGACGGTCGAAAAAAGGGATATGTGTGGATGGGAATGAGTGGAACATTCGAAACCAATCAGATGGCACTGTACTTCAGTCCAGGAAATCGCAAATACGAAAATGCGACAATGATACTTGGAGAAGACAGCCACGCCATAGCCCACAGTGATGGATACGAAGCATATCATAAGGATATTTGTCTGATGGTTGTTGGATGCATGGCGCATGTACGAAGGAAATTCGTAGAAGCCCAGAAAGCATCCGTTGGAGAAAAAGAAATTCGAAAGCTTTCCACAAGAGAAGAAAGGATCGAATATCTTGACAGCCACCCTGGATATAAAAATATTCTGATAGCGATCCATTATATAAACAAACTGTTCAAAATTGAAGAAACATTGAAAAAAGAAGGCGCAACACCAACCGAACGCTATAAGAGACGTCAGGAAGAGTCATTACCTATATTCAATGATTTTTTTGCGTACCTTCATGAAATAGAAGGCCAATACCTGCCAAAAGGAAAAATGGGATCAGCAATCAGTTATACATTCCATGAAGAAGAGTATCTAAGAAATTTCTTTAAAGATGGTCGCTGCGAATTAAGCAACAATCTAGCTGAACAAAGAATCAAACCATTCGTAATAGCCAGAAAGAATTTCTTATTTTCAAATACAAAAAACGGAGCCAAAGCAAGTACCATATATTTCAGTTTGATAGAATCCGCAAAAATGAATAAACTAAATCCATATAAATATCTGGAATATGTGTTGGATACATTGAGCACCAAAGGATTATCAAACGAAATCATAAATAGTGTATTGCCGTACTCTAAACAGCTGCCAAAGAATCTATATGTAAAATAGAACAGATCCGATTGACAATGACATTGTATCATTTCAAATCGGATCTTTTAATATGGGCTCTATTTGACGCCTACTATATATCTAACATTGTAAACCTTTTTGCTTCCTTTTCAATTGTTTTTCATCATTTTCACTATCGTACAAATGCATATCAGACAATCAAAAAAGTATCACCTACAACAAGTGATACTCTTTTATTATCCATCATGGATTTATATTGTTATATTAATCAATAGAGATTTTTCATTTCTAATCAGTTTGAATATCCGTTGCACACTCATCCTTCTTTACAGATTCTTTTAGAATCAAATAAACCTCTGTAAACGCAGCTACATCATATGGCTTCACAAACAATGCTCCAATTCCAAAGCAAAGAAAGCCTAGAAAATACCATCCTAGAAAAGATAAATCTAATACAAACAGATTCATCTTTTGTCCAGTAGTCATTTGTTTAGACAACGAGAAAGCTTCATCCATAGTAATATTAGGGTTCTCCGCCAATAGATATGGAATCATAGAATATTCATACGCTTTGATAATTCCAGGAACCACAAGCAATAAAAGCCAAAGCATTATTTTTAATTCCATGATAAGCATTATTTTTACGACATTTAAATAATTTCCTTTAAAGCCTTGAAATATTTCATTTAACGCAGGATTTCCATAATGATTTTTAATGAAATAATTATATTCTCCGACTCTAATGACATTACCAATGAAAATCGAAGAAAGCAATCCTACAAAAAAACCACCCGATAGAATCGTAAGAATTGAAGAAAACATACTTGGCAATACATTGTCAGGTATAAAATCTTCTACTGCTTGAATAAGATCTACATATTCAGCATTCAATATTCCTGCAATTAATGTAACCACAAGCATCTTCCAATAGTTGCGTTTCATGATTTGTTTAGCTTGTTCTTTAACTTGTTGTCGGTTCCACATATTATTTCACCTTACTTTCTTTATGCTTAATATCGATTCTTCAATTTTTTTGTTACACCCTATGCCTAGAATGTAACAATTTTAAGATTGCAATCTTTTTTCCAATTCTTTCAATATAGCATTTGCTTCTTTAACATCATTTAAATACTTATCACTATTAAATAACACTTTTTCCTTGGAAACATATATTGGTAATACGCTATTATCTTTTAAAACAACTTTAATACCAACATACATCATTGGTTCTACTGCACCAGCCATAAATGTAGCTCCACCTAATATAGTATGTGTAAATGGTTTAGTTTTTCCTTTAAAATTTGCATCTTCGTTTTGAATGGAAAGCTTTTGAATATCATTATATAAACAACTCGCTCCACCATTTACTTCTAATCTTTTTTCTTCATCATGAAATTTCACACACATTTTTAATCATCTCCTCTATCTTCTTTGCGATCTTACGATCTTGTATGTACTGATCTGTATTGACCGTTGTCTTTTCTTTCGACACATAAATAGCTAATACAGTTTCGTCCTTTAAAACAATCTTCACTCCAACATACAAATATGGATTCTGAAATAAGCCAGATGGTAATGGTCCACCTGGAAGTACAGCTGTAAATGGAATTCCTTTTCCCTTATACTTTGCCTTTTCATTTAAAACAGATACTCTTATCACATCATCATAAGAGTATTTTCCTTGTGTTCCAGTAATAATCTCAAATTGTTTACAAGAATCATCAAATTTAACATAATCATTTAAATTCATAAGTTTGGCCTCCTTACCATTTTCAATTCTTCAAATACGCACTTATACTTCTTCCATGTATTTTGCCTTAAACGCAATACAACTTCTCTCTTTTCCAAACAAGCCTTTGGATTCCACACGCCCAAGCCCATATGCCCAGAATGTAACAGTCTGATCTTTTTTAAAATCAAATTCCTTATTTACATCCAGTACACAAACATATGACTTATCATCAAAAATATTTATCATATATCCTCTAAAATCTTTATCATCCACTCGAGCAATGATTTTGCCCGTATATGTCAATTTCTTTCCATACCACTTAGAATGTGTAACCTCCAAATCCGATTGATCAGGCGATTGTGACTCTGCTTTAAAGGACGCTTCATCCACTTTACTACATTCAACCATAATCGTACTTTCTAAGCCCCGATATTCAACGGTAACCTCTGAAGTCTTTCCAGCTTCTAATGTGACAGGCTCTTTGACAGTCCATCCTTCCGTAATGAATTCTTTTGTACCATCCTCATAATAGGCCCATACACCAATCTTCGACTTATTATCAATTGTTTCATTTGCTTCTGCAAGACCAGTATATAAGGCTGTCATATTCTCTAGCTTTTCCTGACTAACCTCAACTTTTTCATTATTTGGTGTTATATTCGAACATCCACAAAACAATAATAGACTTAACAATGCCGCTGCATACCTCTTCATAGGTCCACCCCCTTTTCCTATCTGAAAATTATTGTTATTCATCATTAGTAATTTGTTCAATTGTTTTAGCATCTATGCTATAAATTACATCTGCAAAGTCTTTGTGTTCATTCGAATGACTAGTATATATTAAATAATGATTCTCTTTTTTGATAAAATCATTTAGGTAATTTTGCATAATTAGTTTAGCTTGTTTATCTAAAGCATCAAAAGGTTCATCTAATATTAAAATATTTGGACTTTCCATTATTGCTTGAATAATCCTAAGCTTTTGCTTCATACCTAAAGAATAATACTTATATTTTTTATTAATATCTTCCTCTAATCCGAATAATTTACAAAATTGATAAATCTCATTTTTTGTCACTATCTTTTTTATTTTAGCGATTTCCAACAAATTATCCATTCCAGATAAATTGTTAAAAAAATCTGGTGAATTTATGCAGATCCCTGCATTTTGTATAAAGTCATAGTCCTGTCCAATAATATAATCATCTACCGTAACTATGCCCGTATCTGGTTTACTAAACCCACATATAAGCTTTAATAAAACACTTTTTCCTGACCCATTCACTCCTTCAATGAAGTTCCACTTATTTGGCATAAAAGTAATATTTACATCTTCAAAAATTGTTATACCTTTATAAGATTTCGAAACACCTTTTAAACTAATCATAAATAATCCTCGCTTTGATTTATGTAAATTTTTCTGATGAGACAATAGGATAAAACTGACATCACAATTATTATGCAAAAATATATTCCTTCAAAAACGCTATTCGAACTCATCGTTACTAAATTTGTTTTAGAATAGTTATCAAAAAATGCCATCAATATCAGCAAAAGAAATTGTAGATATACAAAAAACTCTTTCTTGTATAATATCTGAAAAATCGTTCGCAAAAAGATAATTTCAAACAGTAGCGAAAAGAAACGGATAAGATATATATAAATCATAAATAAGTTTGAAATATCACAATGTTCAATAACACAAAGGAGCCCTATAAAAATGCAGATTGAAAGCCAAGTAAAGAAGCATTTTTTAGCCAAGTCAATTGTGATACTATTTAAAAATGATACTTTTGACATTCGATATTGCCAAAAATTATATTCGCTATAGTGAAAATTTTTATTATCTTCTATAATCCATAGTATTACTATTACAAAAAGTATAAAACCAATCATAGAAATCATATTTGGATATATAAACCCATAATCAGAACTATAATTCTTGTCCATTAGTACAATTCGAATGGCACTAAATAAAGAATCAGTTTTCTTTATCGGTGCATACTCTATCATTACCATTTTAAGATTTCTTAAAAACACAGACACTGAAATAAGTGTTAACACAAAAATCAAAAGTAAATACCTACTTAATAGCTTACTAATTCTTTTTAGTTTATTTAGCATAACAATCACACTTCTTACTCTTTAATGTAACAACAATTATGCATATAACATAAATCACAGTTGTAAATAACATTAGAAGCAAACTACTGTATCCACTAATTGCGCCATTGACCATAATAGCTATTGGATCAACATAAATAAATGCTATATTCCAGGTAATCAAAAATTGAGCAATAAAACTAACACCATAATAAAAAGCTAAAGGAAATATGACAATATCAACCTTTCTCTTGAATGTATATGCAATCGTAGTCCCTAAAAACGCATATACATATGGAACAAAGAAAAAACGAATTGTTCCTTCCAGTAAGTAGTACCATCTCTGATGATCTATATATAGATTCTTTCCAAACACATCGGATAAAAAATATTTTGTTAATTCTCCTGAATTAGTTGGATTAATAACAATTCCAACAAATAGCCATAAAATTAAATAGGATAAATAAATTGAAAGAGCACATCTTAAACATTCCTTATTCATTTCACTCAATGTAAAGCGAACATAATCTTTCTTTCTATATGCATTTAAAGAAAATATCGTATCTAAATATGTACGAAAGTTTAATCCCGAAAACAAACATAACAGTGGAACAAGATAGCCATACGCCATTGTTCCATGATCTATGAAATACGCAAAATCTCCTTTTACAGAATCAAAATAATGTATTGTTAATGACACTAATCCATTAACTTCTTCACAACTTGCACCATAAGCAACGCACGCTTCTCTATAAGCCTGCAAATATTGTTCTTTACCTGAAAAATATTTTGACAACACCATAAAATATGTAGTCCCTTGATAAATCAAGAAAAACAAAGAGATAATCACACAAACACCACACAATATAAAATATCTTTTTTTCATGAAATATATCCATATTTACTTTTATAGCCGTAAACAATTATCCTTTCTTTTGAAACTAAAATTATTATTTATCATCTGCACCTATAATGTTGTGTATAATCATACAATTCTATTTTTATAGAACATTAAAACCACTTGGACTTATATTATCTTGCAGTCTTGGAAACTTATTATCCTATAACCCTACTTTGCGTCTGGATATGTGTCTTCAAATTTATCGGCATATCTATTGTGCTTTTTATACTTGAAGAACATACCAACCAAGAAAACAACAGCTGCTACACCTAATGCGTAAACTAACCAATCTAATGTCATATTACTATGTCCTCCTTTTCTAATTTCATATTATCATACCTGTAACCGTTTTCATACAGCTTTTTATTCATTTTCATCCAAGCATATCATTTGTTATTTTTTATATGTAATATAACTTTGCTAGTAAATAATTCTATCTAATATACTAAGTTTGTATGTTTTAAACGATACTTTCTCGAGGTATAAATCAGTATCATATTCCCTGAAACAATCTGTGATTGGATTGTATCAATTAACAATAGCAATTTATTTTAAAATACTTTATAGTTAAAGTAACGAATAGATATATCAATCATAAGTCATTAAGCGATTGGAGAAGTGATACCCATGGTACAAATTCAAGCATAAAACACCTATTAAAAAATAACCTCATTTACTAATTTAAATGCTTAATTTTCATAATTTTAATCAATATAAGGAGGGGAAATTTTATATGAGAAAATTGGAAATGGAATTATTTGGATTTACAAAATATACGTTGGATTCATACAACAAAACTATAATAAACAGCATTACAGAAAACATATCAGTTAAAACAAGAGCAAAATCAAATAATTTAGAGCCACATAATCACTTTAGTGTGATTCTTGATAAAAATGAATGTTAATAAAAAACAAACTAGCACAAAGCTATTCAGCTTGTTGGCTTTATGCCTAATTTCTATATTATTTATTTTGCTCAAACAAAAAGATTATCAGTTTTTAGCTGATGGTAAGTTTAGTGGTCTTTCATTCTTTTTCGAAATATACGCTGGTAGAGAGTTTATAGTTTTTGAATTTATACTTTTATTTATCATCCCAATAATCACTAATTTAAATTCTTGTATATATAGAAACAATCGCTTTGATGTGATGATTGTTTCTAGAATTGGATATACAAATTATTTTAAAAAATGTCTAAAGCAGTCTATTAAAGATATTTGGTATTATCCTGTTGTAATCAATGCAATAACAGTTCTAATTATTCACTTTATGTGTCTTCCAATAATTGGTAAAGACATACAATATGTAGCAAATTACTTTACTAATATAGGTATGTTAGACTTATGTTTATTCACACTGTTTCAAATAATTGGCTGGAGTTTATTAAATTACTTTTGTTTCTTGCTATCTCAGTTGATCTTAAATAAATATGCATATATTTTATCACTTAGCATTTATAGTGTTATATCCACAATATTATTCTCTATAATCGGATCTATAATTCCTTTTGAAATAAAATGGATCTTTTATATTTTTTCTTCATTCACATTATTATGTCCTGGAATAATTGGATTATGGTCTATAGACAAAGGTATTTTTTCAATTATAATCGTTATTCTTTGCTTTATATTTTATTCTATTTTACTGTTTATCTTATCAAAATTTGTTTTAAAGGATCGTGAACAAAATGGTTAAAGAATATTTCAAAAATTTTATATTATCTAAATTTCACATGTTGCTATTCACGATATCTAGTATCGTAATGGGAGTGGAACTATATCAATATATATTCCTTTCAGGAGAAAACAATGGAGTTAGCTTTTTATTTAACTCAAATATGTCATTTCTTGTTTTTACAAATATTCTATATGTATTCTTAATATATAGATATTACACTTATCAAAGATTAAGGAAATTTTCAGTAATCCGAATAAACAAAGCAAAATACTGCAAATTTATTTTAAAAATTGAATTGCTGAACTGGTTCATATTTTTTGTGGTGGTATACCTATTATTTGCCTATTTAATAGGTATACCTCAAGAACATATGCACCTATATTTAGCGCAAGTATCATTTTACGTTATCTTGAATTTATCATTGATTTCATTTCAGGTTTATTGGTTCTATAAGGAATCGCCTATTCATATTTGTATTTTAATATCCTATTTGATTATGGCCATATACAACTATTATATCTGCAATTTAATCTTTCAATTGTTTTAGAAAGTGAGTTATTTATGAAAAAAGAAATAATAAAAATTAACAAAATAAACAAAGCATTTCGTGATAATCCAGTCTTAATTGATTTAGATTTTTCCGTTTACGATAATGATGTTATCTACATTAAAGGCGAGAATGGTTGTGGAAAGTCTACATTGTTGAAAGTAATCTGCGGTCTATTAGATATCGATTCTGGATCTGTAGAAATCGACTCTAATTACTATATTGGTGCACTCATTGAAAATCCGGAATTCTCAGATTTTTCAAACATAAAAGAAAATCTATTATTCTTAGGCAATCTACGTTCAAAGCTTAACATTAAGGAACTAGAGAATTTATGTAAAGATTTCCATCTCAATTTAAACGATAAAAAGCTATTAAGAAACTATTCTGTTGGTATGAAACAGAAAATGGGAATTATACAAGCAATAATGGAAAATCAAGATATATTAATATTTGATGAGCCTACCAGAGGATTAGATGATTATTCAATAGAAGTATTTATCAAGAAGATGAAAGATCTTATAGAAAAAGGGAAAACTGTAATAATTGCTTCACATGATTTTGTTGATATAGGATATTCAAGATTTATTACAATGAAAAACGGTAAATTATATGAAGAAACAGTTAAGTAAATGTTTTCTTCTATATGGATCTTTACTATTGATACTAAAACTATACTTAACAGGTTTATTTCCTGCCACTCTTTTTATGGATTGGAAGACTTGTTCACAATCATTATTACTAGTATTCATGTTCTTTTCTGTAAAGTTGTTTAAATTCTTTCTAGTATTTAAATTTCTAAATTTCTTAATTTGTTTAAGACAAATGATTTTTTTCAGAACGAAACATTATAAGTTACTGATATGGCTGGGTGGAGTCATTTTCTCGCTTCTGTTAATATGTATAGACTTCTTATTCCTATTTCCAGAATTCAAATATTTAGTATACTTATTCTTTGATTTACTATTTATGTGTATGTTTATTGGATATCAAATTTTAACATTAAGCAAAAACAACATATATCACTTTTATATTGGATTTGCATTATATCTCATAGCCAATCTAACTTTAAACAGTTTCTATTCTGTTTTTTAAATAGATATTAAAAAAACACTTAGTGAGTGAAAGGATCTTGTTCAAGCACATTTTTACACTAGCACTCTAGAGTAAAAATTAGATAGAGGTTATTAAAACCTCTATCTAAATTACTTTTGTATGTATGATAATTATCATTTCTCTGATTCATTGAGCAGTAATTAATACAGCATTTTCAATTCCTAAATCTTTTAAGTTATATGTTTTTGATTTTTTACCTTGAATATCATATTCGACCAAATAACTAGGAAATAAAAGATAATATTTATCAGCTTTTATTTCAAGAAAAGCTGACCTTGCTGGTACATCGTTTCCCATTTCTGAAAAATCGATTGGAATTATTGTTTCTTCATTGGTATCTATATTATATATTGTCCAAACATGGTTCGAAGTTGGACCGTTTTCTCCGTTAGCAATAATTAAATTTCTGTTGTTTTCATCAAAATATATATCAAAAGGGTAAGTATTACTTAATATTTTTACTTCCTCAAGAAAAATCTTTTTATTTAAATCAAATATGCATATTTCATTACTTCCTAAAGCCATTCTTTCTTCATTAATATTTTCTGTCGTATGAGTTAAATATAAATATCCGTCCGCATATACAAAAGAGAAAAATGAACCATTATTTTCTTGTAAATCATATTTTTCTATCACATCAAATTGATCATTTAATTTAAAAATATAATTTTCTGTATATCCGAAATCTGAATTATTTGGAACAACACCGCAAAGCATATATATTTTTTCATCAACTTCTATTAAATCCATTGGATATAAACTAGAATTATTATCATATTCGAATTTAATAGTATCTATTAAATTTAAATTCAGATCATATACATCAATACTTAAATAAGTGATAAAATTATTTACTATATAATATTTATCTTCTGTTAATAAGGCACAATTTGTATCTATTGACGTATGTTTTTTTCTAGTCACATTAAAGTTTGATTTATCAATCTTTTCTATCCATACATTTAAATTATTATCTGTACTTGTTTTCGTAAAATACGCATCTTTATTTTCAAAAAAAATATTATTATAATACCATAATTCAAAATCTCCTTTTTCTCGTTTTTGCGAACTATTAACTACAAATTTATTGTCTTTTTTCTCGATACCATAAATATTATTATTATCAATAATAATAAATTCGCTGTCATCTAGCGAATTTATATTATTGCAAGCATATAAGCTAATTAAACTTACTATACAAACTATATATGTTAAAAATTTTTTTATTCTATTTTTATAATTATTCATATCTATACGTTACTTCTGTCGCGCCTGCATGCAATAGATCAGAAGGAGTTATAATTCCTGGCAATCCGTGTGGTAATGAAACACCTGCTCCCAACCTATAAGCTTGATAAACTAATTGAGAACAATAAAAAGTATCGGTAGTAGTTAATGTACTTAATAGAGAATATGGCTTTGTTAAAAAACTAGCTGCTTTCTTTGCTGCTTTTTGATCCTGTGCAACAGATGTTGAAATAACACCTGCTTGATAGACTCTCGGTTTAAACCTTGATGGCCAATCACCTCGTACTGCTTGAACTCCTACATTAGGATTTGCTTCTATTGTAGAATAATAGTGAGGAGCTGCTGCAACAATTCCAGCATGACCATGATTCAAAAATGAAGTATATGAATCAGAAACACAAATAACACCATCTCTCCAACTCCATGTTCCTGAAACACTTCTTGTAAATCCATTATCCATTTTATCTGGTACAATGGGAGCTTTTTGAGCTTCTTCAAATAGATTTTGTGAATATTCTTCAACATCATTTTTATTTAAGTTAAAATATTCGTAAAATTCTCTTTCTTCTTCACTTACATATTCTTGTTCTTCAGCATATACAGGCCATGTGTTTACTAAACAAGCAGAAAGCAAGATTAAAAATAAATTTTTAATTTTTTTCATAAAAAGTGGTCTCCTATCTAACAAATATCATTATTTCATTGAAATAGCTATTACCATTGTTATCAAAGCTCATTTTTCATTCTTTATGAATCTTTACATAGAAATTTTAGCAAGTATAAATTTAAAAACATAGTCTATTAATGCTCTAAAATACATGATACAATTTAAAGGTAGTCAATAAGTACGTGTCCTCGCACTTAGCTTTTGCAAAGTCTCGGACGTTTACTTTTAAAAAGTTCATGATATAATCTAAATAGGCAAAAGTTGAAGATGAATCTGCCACGTGAGAAGAACTGAACTCGTCACTCAGTTCTTCTTTTTTTACAAAAAAAGCAGGTTGTCATCCTGCTCTTATATGCTTTGTTGTCTAATCATCTCTATCAAGCTATTTGCAAATATAGTAGGCAACCATACTTGCTCCAACAGAGACTAAAAAATTGAAGAAAAACTCTGACACGTTCTCACCTCCTTCCCGTTACCGAGAGAGGAGTTGCAGAATAGTATGTCCATTTTATCATAAAATCAAATGGACAAAAATAATAATTCTATAAATCAACTAATACCATAAAATATAATATCGTTCATCATTATTTTATCGCAAAATTTCTTCAAAAAATTTTCAAAAACAGATAAAAGCTATAGTATTTTATGCATTTTCTCGAATTATTGCACCTTTATTTAAAGCAGAAATAACAATATAATCCACTCTAAACAAAAGCGCTTTTCGATTCCGACTGAGACCACCATTTGTCAAAGATTGCACCTAGCATTTGCCAGGTGCTTTTTTTTACTTTATTTTATGCATGTTCAGACTTGTACAAAACAGTCAAAGTTATTGTATTTATCCCAAATCATTTATCGGGTCACTTATAGAGTCATTTGAAAGAGTTTCGAAATAGAAATTGCCTGTAGACTTAAACTCAGTTTTAACATCAGATACATTAAATATTCCAACTGGACTAGTGATAGCGATTAGCATTGCATCCACTAAAAAGCATGCTATAATTCAATTAGGCAAAAGCTAAGAATAACTGCCACGTAAAAGGAACTTGAATTGACCATCAAGTTCCTTTTATAGAATATATAAAACTGTTATGAAGTGACCTTTGTCAAGACAAAATTACACTCATATTTCATAAATATTCAGTTTTAGA
>NZ_CAKVMR010000048.1 GCF_934772795.1 uncultured Holdemanella sp. | reverse complement strand
TCATGACGGTCCTCCGCTAAATCAATAGAATGTAGTGAAGTACCTAGAATTTTAACACCATGTTCTACTAATGAATCGGCTAAGTTGATAGCGGTTTGTCCACCAAATTGAACAATAACACCCAATGGTTTTTCTAAATCAATTACGTGCATTACATCTTCTGTAGTTAATGGTTCAAAGTATAATTTGTCACTAATTGAGAAATCGGTTGATACGGTTTCTGGGTTGTTGTTGATAATGATAGCTTCATAGCCTGCATCTCTTAATGTTTCAACACAGTGTACTGTCGCATAGTCAAACTCAACACCCTGTCCGATACGGATTGGTCCAGAACCTAGAACGATGATCTTTTTACGGTCACTGACTTCAGATTCATTTTCCTGGTCGTAGCTTGAATATAAGTATGGAGTTGCACTGACAAATTCACCCGCACAAGTATCTACTTTCTTATAAACAGGAATAATTCCATTTTCTTTACGCAAATTATATAAGTCGAATTCTTTCATATTCCAGTTACGAGCAATGTAGCTGTCTGAGAATCCGTGTTCTTTTAATGTTCTTAAAACCGCAACATCCTTTGGATTTTCATTCATCAATGTTTCTAAATCAAGAATTCTTTGAATGTGCCATAAGAAGAAACGGTCCATTTTCGTTACATTAATAACAGTTTCTACATCATATCCATTACGCATCCATTGTGTAATCGCAAAGATTCTTTCATCATCACATTTCTTGATTTTTTCTAATAATTCTTCTTGAGATAATTCAGCCAATTCCTTTTTATATAAGTGATCCACTTTCATTTCTAAAGAACGAATTGCCTTTAAGAAAGATTCTTCAAAAGTACGTCCAATGGACATAACTTCACCTGTCGCCTTCATCTGTGTTCCTAAGCGACGATCCGCATTTGGGAATTTGTCGAATGGGAAACGAGCAAATTTACTTACGACATAGTCAACAGTTGGTTCAAAACATGCATAACTGTTTTTAGTAACTGGATTTAAGATTTCATCTAATGTTAATCCTACAGCCAATTTTGCAGAGATTTTTGCGATTGGATATCCTGTTGCTTTACTAGCCAAGGCTGAAGAACGAGATACACGAGGGTTAACTTCGATCACATAATATTTAAAGCTTGTTGGATTTAATGCCAACTGTACGTTGCATCCACCACAAATCTTCAATGCACGAATAATTTTTAATGATGCACTACTCAACATTGCGTTTTCACGGTCTGTTAAAGTTTGTACGGGAGCCACTACAAAGCTATCTCCAGTATGAATTCCAACTGGATCTACGTTTTCCATGCTGCAGACTACGATTGCGTTGTCATTCGCATCACGGATTACTTCGTATTCAATTTCTTTATATCCGGCAATACTTTGTTCAATCAAACATTGGTGTACTGGACTTGCTTTTAATCCCGCTTCACAAATGTCTCTTAATTCTTCTTCATCATCGGCAAAACCACCACCAGTTCCACCAAGTGTATAGGCTGGACGTACTACAACTGGATAGCCTAATGTTTCACAGAATTTAACCGCTTCTTCAACCGTATGAACAATTGTACTTTCTGGTACAGGTTCATTGATGTCCTGCATTAAAGAACGGAACAATTCACGATCTTCTGCACGATTGATAGCTAATAAATCAGTTCCTAGAATTTCTACGCCATATTCATCCAAAATTCCATCTTCGTGTAATTCTACAACTAAGTTTAATCCGGTTTGACCACCTAATGATCCTAAAATAGCATCGGGTCTTTCTTTATAGATGACGCGTTTTGCGAAATCCAAGTTGATTGGTTCAATATAAACACGATCCGCAATTGTTGAATCGGTCATGATTGTTGCTGGGTTTGAGTTAATTAAGATAACTTCATATCCTTCTTCGCGAAGTGATTGACATGCCTGAGATCCTGCATAGTCAAATTCTGCGGCCTGTCCAATTACGATAGGTCCAGATCCGATTACTAAGATTTTTTTAATGTCTGTACGTTTAGGCATTATTGTGATCCCCCTTTTCAATCATTTCTACAAACTTGCCATATAAAGCATCTCCTGCTTGTGGATAGAATTGAATCCCAAATGCTGGATATGTTTTGTGTTCAATTCCTTCACAACTCTTATCATTTAATGCTTGATAAGTCATTTCTAATGATGCAGCTTCTAAACTATCTGTATCCACTGCATAGCCATGGTTTTGATGAGTGATCTTAACTTTATTTGTCGCAATTTCTGTAACCGGAATATTGGATCCGTGGTGACCAAATCCCATTTTAGAAACTGTGGCTCCAGAAGCTAAGGCGATCAATTGATATCCTAATCCAATCCCAAATACAACGGTTTGTTTCATTAATTCTTTAACGACTTCAATCTGGCTAGTCAAATCACAAGGATTGCCTGGCCCGCTTGATAAACAAACTCCATCTGGGTAGAATGACATAATTGTTTCAACGCTTGCGTCGTGTTCAACAACAATTAAGTCTAATCCACATTTCGATAAATCACGTAATGTACTCATTGTTACACCAAAATCCACTACAACAACTTTCTTTCCGCGATTTGGCATAGGATAGATCTTCTTTGTTGAAACAGAAGGTACTTGATCGTTCAATAGTTCTGTATTTTTTAATTCTTCTACAACCTTTTCAATGTCTGCATCGACATTGCATAAAGTTGCCTTCATATTTCCTTTATCTCTTAATTTACGAGTGATTGCACGAGTATCAACACCATAGATTCCTGGAATGTTTGCACGTTTCAAGAAGTGATCTAAACTTTCTTGACTTCTCCAGTTACTTGGTTGTTCGCAATAGTCTTTTACTACAAGACCAAATGCGGCTGGGTCAATGCTTTCATAGTCATCACGGTTAATTCCGTAGTTTCCAATCAATGGATATGTCATCATGATAATTTGCCCGCAATATGCGTTGTCTGTTAAAATTTCCTGATAGCCTGTCATTGATGTATTGAATATTAATTCCCCAATACGGAAGTTATCGCCACCAAAGCTACGCCCTCGATATACACTCCCGTCTTCTAACACTAGTAATCTTTCCATGTTTTATCCTTTCCACACTGTCTTTCCATCTACGATGGTTTCCTTTACTTGCGCATTTACGCTCCATCCATTAAATGGCGTATTTTTACCCATAGATTCAAATGTATCTATGTCGATCAAAGATTCATGTTCTAAATCTACTAAAACCAAATCTGCGTTATAGCCTTCTTTGATTTGTCCTACATTTTCTAAACCAAAACGTTTAGCAGGTGCAGCTGACATCCAATTTACTAATTGAGCTAAAGTCCAACGTTTTTGGCGGTGAACAAACTCTGTATATAGTAAGGCAAATGCGCTTTCTAATGAAACAATCCCAAATGGTGCTTTATCCATAGAACGCTTCTTTTCTTCAGATGTATGTGGTGCATGGTCATTGGCGATGCAGTCCAATGTTCCATTTTCCAAGCCTTCAATCAAAGCCATACGGTCTTCATGACTTCTTAAAGGTGGATTCATTTTCCAGTTTGGTCCAACCACATCTTTATCTTCTAATAATAAGTGGTGTACTGTAACTTCTGCACTTACATTCGAACCTGATTCTTTTGCGTTTTTTAATGCTTCTACACTTTCTTTAGCCGAAATGTGGCAAGCATGATAAGCGTTTCCTATTTCTTTTGTGATTTCTAAATCACGAATCAATTGTGCACTTTCACAAGCGCTTGGAATTCCAAGCCATCCCTTTGATGTCACAACTTCACTGTCATGTACACAAGCCCCTGGTCTGCGATAACTCATATCTTCTGTGTGGGCTACGATCATGCAGTCATTTTCTTTTGCCTTTTCCATGGCTTCTTTCATGATTTCTGGTGTAGCTACCCCAACACCATCATCGCTGAACCAGCGTACACCTAATTCTTTGATACCCTTCATATCCACAACTTCTTTACTTGCTTCTTCTAATGTAATGCAAGCATATGGATATGTATGTACGACAGATTCTTTTTTGATCAATTGTTGATAGTCTTTCATTGTGTCTACATCATCTGGAAAAGGGATGACATTTGGCATCGCAAACACAGAAGTAAATCCTCCATGTGCTGCTGCTAAACTACCTGTATGAATGGTTTCTTTTTCACTGTGTCCTGGCTCTCTGAAATGTACGTGTACATCCACTAATCCTGGAATTACAGTTAAGCCTGAAGCATCAATCACTTCACAGTCTTTTGAGATAGAATCATCAATCTGAATGATCTTTCCTTCGTCAATTAAAATATCTTTCTTTTCGACACGATTGTCAATTAAAACTTGACCATTTTTGATTAAACGCATACTTATTTTTCCTCCTTAAATGGAGCAAAGCCAAATCCACGTTTAATAACGGCCTTTCTAACCAACATACCATTGTGCATTTGTTCAAAAATTCTTGATTTTTCAGCTTCTACCAAATCCGTATCAATTTCAACTCCACGGTTAACAGGAGCTGGATGCATCACGATAGCTTTGTCTTTCATTCTTGCGTAACGCTCTTTTGTAAGACCATATTTTTCTAAGTATTCACTATTTGTCATGCCAGCCATTCCAGAACCTCTTTCTTTCTGGATACGAAGCATCATGACAACGTCTGCCCATTCAATCGCTTCATCAAAGTCAATTGTTGGATAGCCTGGTCTTTCCCATTCTTTTGGTCCGGCAAAACGAACAGTCGATCCTAATTTTTCTAAAGCTTCTTTATCGCTGGCAGCTACTCTTGAATGTAAGATATCTCCACAGATTACAACATTTAAGCCTTCTAGTGTACCAAACTCATTTTGCATAGTTAGTAAGTCTAACAAGCATTGTGTTGGATGATTTCCTGCACCATCTCCAGCGTTTAAAATAGGAATATTGATATTTTCTAATTCTTTGAAATATTCATCTTGAGAATGACGGATCACCACCATGTCATACCCAATAGATTCAAATGTTTTTACTGTATCATAAAGTGTTTCTCCCTTTGTGACACTGGATGCTCCTGCTGCAAAATCAGCAACTTGGCATCCTAATTGGTGCTGTGCACTTTCGAATGAGAAATGTGTTCGAGTTGAAGCCTCAAAAAAAAGATTAGCAACCAATGCTTTCTGCATTGGTAATTGCCAATCTTTAAAGGAACTATTAAAAAGTCTAGCATCATCAAGAATGCTATAGATGTCTTCAACTGACAGATCTCTCATGGATAATAACGAATTTTTGTTCATATAATCCTCCTTGTGACCTTAAAAAAATGGATTCAAAAAGTCCCTTTTCAAATCCAATTTCTCTTTAATATATACTACCATAAATCATGGAATTTTCAATAATAAAATTTTACATCATATGGCTATTTTTTGATTGCGATACACTCAATTTCTATCTTGGCATTCTTAGGTAATGCAGCTACTTCAAAGCAGCTTCGAGCAGGATATATACCATCAAAGTATTTCGCATATTCTTCATTCACTTTCGCAAAATCATTCATGTCATCCAACAATACGGTTGTCTTGACAATATCATCATATGTTAAGTCAGAAGCCTCTAATAATACGCCAATATTTTCAAATGCTTTCCTAGTTTGTTCTACGACATCTTCACTGACTAAATTTCCATTGGTATCTGCACCTAATTGTCCAGATAAGAACACTAGTCCTTCTGTGGCAACACCTGCTGAATATGGTCCTAATGCCT
This sequence comes from uncultured Holdemanella sp., assembly GCF_934772795.1. Lineage (GTDB taxonomy): Bacteria > Bacillota_I > Bacilli_A > Erysipelotrichales > Erysipelotrichaceae > Holdemanella. The sequence goes on along the minus strand of NZ_CAKVMR010000048.1, from coordinate 10,333 downwards.
TTGGTGCTTTTGTACTACTAATTTGTTGTTTCATATACACTTCCTCCTAATCTAATAATTCTTTATCGATGATTTGGAAATTGGCTCGATGAATATACAAAGCCTTTCCATCAATCATAAGCTTTGTCATCTTTGGCAAATTATCTGGAATCTTCCAATACACCTTATCTCCAGAATAAGCAGCAATTGGCTGTCCTAATTGAGATTTAATGACTACAATTCTTCCTTTACCAAACATATTCTTATACTTGTTGATAAAACGAGCAACAGACGTATTGTCCGATATTTGTCCATGTGTATTTGAATCAATATCTTCTTGCGTAAAATCCACATCTGGTGTTAAACCTTTTTGTTCAAAAATACAAGTATCTCCACAAGACTCAATCTCTTTTCCATCGACTGTAATCGTAATTACACTCGATAGTTCATAGCCAGAAACAACATGACCATTTTCATCATAAGAAGTAGTCTCTACAGCATTACCTGTAATACTAATTTTATCTCCACTCGTCTCCATGACTTCACTGCCATAATTATCATACGTATATATTGAATATCCATTACCTACTAAATTGCCCTTGATATCATTCAAAGCAGATTGAAACATACTACAACCACTCAATAATATACATAGACATACAACACTTATTCTTTTTATATTCTTATTCATATATCCCCCTTTTAAAGCAATTCAAAATGAATGGCTTAACAATTAACTTTCATCAATAGTCTTTAAATCGACTCTTTACTTACTGAATCCTTTGTCCACCATTGTTTGATACATCTCAATCCTCATATATTTAATGCTCGTTTTAAATTTTCAACAGATATTGAACAAACCTTAGAAATCTCATTGACACTCATTCCATTCTTTATCATAGTTTTGTACAAAAGAACCTGTCCTAGTTCTACCCCCTGTTCAATGCCTCGTTCTATGCCTTGTTCGATTCCTTGTTCGATTCCTTGTTCAACGCCTTTTCTTATTCCTTCAGCTTCCCATTCCTTTGACTTTACTTCTAGCCATCTCTTTTCAGCTTCACACATCTCAATTTCCTCTAATTCTTCTAAATCCAGCCATTCTACATCCGTCAATGTCTTGACCACTTTTAATACACTGCTTTTCACTAGTCCAAAATCATTGACCTTTCCCTGTATAGAATACTAGAATATTCATCTCTTTAACATTATGCACATAAGAAAAGAAGAGATTCTTCTCCTCTTGTCAATTATTTAATACTTGTTTTAGGCTCTCAACAGATATTGAACAAACCTTGGAAATCTCATTGACACTCATTCCATTCTTTATCATAGTCTTGTACAAAAGAACCTGTCCTAGTTCTACACCCTGTTCAATTCCTTGTTCAATGCCTTGTTTGATTCCTAACTCAATTCCTTCAGCTTTCCATTCCTTTGACTTTACTTCCAGCCATCTCTTTTCTGCTTCGCACATCGCAATCTCCTCCTTTTCCTCTAATTCCTTTAAATCCAGCCATTCTACATCTGTCAATGTTTTGACTACTTTTAACACACTGCTTTTCACAAGTCCAAAATCATTGACCTTTCCTTCATAAATAGACTGATCATAAATACTTCGACATATGTAGAATAGATTATACACGTCTTCTTCATTAAAATGAGTCATGAAAAGAAGAGATTTTTCATCTCCTCATATCAATTATTTAATACTTGTTTTAGACTCTCAACAGATATTGAACAAACCTTGGAAATCTCATTGACACTCATTCCATTCTTTATCATAGTCTTGTACAAAAGAACTTGTCCTAATTCGACACCCTGTTCAATTCCTTGCTCAATTCCTTGTTCAATTCCTTGCTCAATTCCTTGTTCAATTCCTTGTTCAATGCCTTTTCTTATTCCTTCAGCTTCCCATTCCTTTGACTTTACTTCCAGCCATCTCTTTTCAGCTTCACACATCTTAATCGCCTCCTTTTCCTCTAATTCTTCTAAATCCAGCCATTCTACATCCGTCAATGTCTTGACCACTTTTAACACACTGCTTTTCACAAGTCCAAAATCATTGACCTTTCCTTCATAAATAGACTGATCATAAATACTTCGACATATGTAGAATAAATTATACACGTCTTCTTCATTAAAATTATATGAAGTATTTCCCGTGATTTCAATCAGATTCATTTTGTATTCATGGAAACAAGATTTAAACCTTTCATCCACCTCTACAAGTTCAGAAAGCTGTCTAGCCGCATTCCAAGGCCTTTCGCCTGTATAAAATACAAGAATGTGCACCATTGGAAGTTTCTCATCTTTCCTATTCTTCTTTAACTTCTTTAACATTCGCTCATAAGCTACAAACTCATATACAGCCGATCTTACAACCATTGAATAATCCACACGACTTTGATTCTCAATAATGAATGCACTATAAAGATTTCCATCATTGTACTTACGAATCACATCCACATGTTTTTCTAAATCCATATTCGCATCATTCATCTCAGAATCAAGTTCTTCACAATTCTCTGGTTTAAGAACTTTTTGACCATCAAAGAAGTATGCATTAAAGAAGTCGACAAAATAGTCATTGTTTTCTAGAAATTCCTTCATTGTTTTATCTTTTGTTTTGTTCATATTGTTTTTCCTCCTATCTCATATACGAAATAAATAGAGGTTTTTCCAAAAAAGATGCACATTTTGATAATTTCACATAATTCAATCCGATTTCACAAGATTTACCAAAGTTATAAGAAAATTATGACAACATGGAATGATATTCTATAAGTGCCTTAAAGATAAGGCAATGAATATAGAAATAAACCAATATTCATATCTCTCTCCTAAAAATAATAATAAACAAAAAGAAACCATTCTAGACGCCAACACTAGAATGGTTTCTTTATTATTCTTGCCAATTAATTTTTCGATAATACAAGAAAAATACAATACTTGAAAGAGTCCATGTAAACGGATAAATCATATATACAAATATAATATTATGGAACATCATATTCAAAGTTGTTAATAAGGTGACTCGCACAAGACACCAACATACAAGCATGACAACCATTGGAACTATAGACTTTCCAACTCCACGAAGCACTGCCGATACGCCATGACTATACGCTAACATAAAGAATAGAATTGTCGCATAATGAGCACGCTGGACCCCATACTCTATTACTTGTGGATTGTCCACAAATAAACGCATTAATGGTGTCGCAAATAAAATAATCAAAATTCCAATAATCTCTGCTAAACTTACCGAACAAACAAGTCCAAAACGAGCTCCTTTTCTAGCCCTTTCATATTCTTTGGCCCCTCTGTTTTGAGAAACAAAAGTCGTTAAGGCCATCATAAAGCTTGTGATTGGCAAAAACGCAAAACCCTCTATTTTTGTATATGTACCAATACCTGCCATTGCCAAGGAGCCAAAGGTATTAATATTGGATTGCACAACTACGTTTGATATGGAAATCAAACTATTTTGAACACCTGTAGGAATGCCCATTTCCAATATTTCTCTACCTACATCACCATGTATGCGAATCTTAGAAAGATAAACCCTATGACTTTCATTTGTCGTAATCAAGAGTCTCAAACAAAGAATAGCACTTAAAAATTGCGATAAAATCGTAGCCAAGGCCGCTCCTTCTACATTCATATGAAGTCCTGCTACAAATACGATGTCTAACACAACATTTACACAACTCGATGCGATCAAAAAATAAAGTGGATGCTTACTATCTCCTACCGACTGCATTATACCTACACAAGAATTGTACAAAACCATCCCTAGAGATCCTAGAAAATAGATTTGTAGATAAGCAGTAGATAAATGAATAACATTCTTTGGTGTTGACATCCATTTCAAAAGAACAGGTGCCAACAAATATCCAAAAATGGTTAAACCAATCCCAAAAATTAATCCATACGCCATAAGTGTATGAATCGCATTTTGCATTCTCTCCTTCTCGTTCGCACCAAAGTAGCGTGCAATGACCACTCCTGCACCTACGGATATTCCTTGAAACAAACTAGTCAACAGAAAGATCAATTCACCACAAGAAGTTACGGCCGCAAGGCTTGAACTGCCCAAATAGTTTCCTACGATTAAGGAGTCGGCTGTGTTATAAAGTTGTTGAAATAAATTGCCTAGAAACACGGGAAACGCAAATAGAAGCATTTGTTTCCAAATTGTTCCTGACGTCATTAACATTTGATTCTTTTTCATGTACATATCATACACTATTAGAGAAAGAAAAAAAGCCCATTTCTGGACTTATTGAGAAATACTCTTGGCATAATCCGTTGGAGAAATACCATACTGCAACTTAAACTTCCTTGAAAAGTAGTGAATGGAAGTAAATCCTAAAATATCCGATATTTCCGAAATAGTCTGATTATGCTCATGAATCATGATTTTAGCCTGATTCAATTTTACATTGGAAATATATTGTTTTGGCGTAATATGAATATTTGACTTAAATAAATTCTGTAGACTCGACCTTGAAATCGAGAACTTCATACATAAATCTTCCACCGTAAACTGTTTATATACATTATTATTGATAAATACCAAGATTTCATTCAACAACGTACTTTCATAGTGTTCCTGCATCGGATTCGCCGTAACAACATCTGACTCTTCAACCTCATCATCAAATTGATATAAAAGAATTAGAATCTGTTTCAAATACAATAAAACGAGTTCTGAATTCAAATGACCATCAGACTGAATGGATTTCATAAATTCAGACAACACTTGATAAATATCTTTACGCGTATGGAACACACGATTTTTTAAATCTCCAGGCAATTTATTATCCATATCAAACGTAATCGTCAAATACGAACAAGTACTCTGACTATCTGTACTTTGTGTATGGAACTGTCCCGGATAATATAAAATTAAATCATATTTAGACAATCTGTAACTATGACCATCTACTGTCGTATCCAAAGTACCATGATCTATATATGTCAATTCATAATAATCATGTGACTCACCAGGAAATGTATAATTCGATTTACGAACCTGGTAAAAACATGTAAAGATCTCTTTTAAATTCATTTTTGAAACCAAAGGCTGATACGAATATGGCGTTTCCATCATCTTCTGATTCATTCCATGACTCGAATAATGAATTTGAAGCACACTCTCCCTAGAGATAGAAACATAATTAAAATAAATATCCGGTTTTAAACGAACAACGCGGTGAATAACATACTCCTCAAATTTTTTACCATCTTTACTCACCACTAACATGATAATTCCACTACGCGTATCCAAATACACTGGATCGCTGGAATAATAAAATGAATCAAACGTCTTATTTGTGATTTTAAAATCATTTTCAACATAATCAACCAAATGCCCCGCATTATGATTTACAGAATAAAATACATCCCCGAACTTCTGGAATGAGTAATTCGTAGTTCTTTTTTGCATATAAGTAAATCTCCTAAGTTTTATGTTCTTATTATTTTTTGTTCTTTTTAGTTATGAAAGTTTTTTATCTACTAAAAAGTATAAACCCAAATAGTTTATTCGTAAAGTATTTTTCTGTAAACAAAAACGCCTTACTTATCATAAATTAGGATAAATAAAGCGTATTTTATTATCTCATTTTTTCAATTAAAGGAACAATCACACTATCAATTATTCTGCAATTTGTCGTTCTTTCATCCGCATAATAGTATTCTTTAAATTCATCTAGTGACAGACTCACTATTGTGACCAAAGACATTTCTCGATTATCTCTTTTCCATATTTCATATTCATATACATCTAAATCTCGTTTATTTAGAAGAACATTATATTCTGTATCATTCATACAAAAGCGAAAACAATCCAAGAAAAACACACTCATTTGCGATTCATCTACTGATATATACATAGTTTCCATACCTCACTCTTGTATTATATCACTTCCCAAAATTTCACAAAATGTTTTGATTAAATTAACGAATGATAAGAATATAGTATAAGTGTGCTTGAGAGAAGCACATCTACAATATTCAAAGGGCCCTATTACAGCAAGGGCAAGAAAAATTCTGTTTGTTACAGCCACTCAGAATTTAAGATTCATGGTCTCCTAAGAATTGACGGGAGACCCTTTTTTTATTATTATTTTTGTATGTCAAACCTAACTAAACTTGCCTTAGAGCAATCCCTAAAAAGATTCTTATTAAAAAAACCATTAGATAAAATTACCATCAAAGATCTTACAGATGATATTGGCATTTCAAGAATGTCTTTTTACTATCACTTCAAAGATATTTATGACCTTGTCGAATGGTCTTGTATTTATGATGCCACAAATGCACTCAAAGGAAACAAAACATATGATACTTGGCAAGAAGGTCTCACATCCATTTTTGAAGCCGTTCTTCAAAACAAACCATTCATATTAAATGTGTATCACACTACAACACAAGACAGTATTGAAAGATTTTTATTCACAACCGTACACGACCTGATCTTAGGGGTTGTTAGAGAAAAAGCGCAAGGCACCAACATTTCAGAAGAACAAATCCAATTCATTGCGAATTTCTATAAATACAGTTTTGTAGGCATTATGCTTGATTGGATTCAAAAAGGTATGTATGAAGACTACCATGAAATCGTCTATAATATGACCAATACTTTGCATGGTTCCATCGCAAATTCAATTTCAAACTTTACAAATGAAGCAAAATGATAAAAAAATTATCATCTTGCTTTTTTTGTTTATGGTTTTTAATTTTCTCCTCCATTATCATGTAGCCATAAAGAAAAAGGAGGACATGTATATGTCAAAAAATAATGTAAAATTAGGCATTGCAGGCCTTACTGCTGCAGCTACAGGTGCTGCTTTATTTACTGCAAAAAAAGTGAGCGATAAAAAGAAAGAAGAAGAGAAGAAAGTTACAAGTGAATATCGCAATACGGAAAGAGGAAAATACGAAAAGAACTCTAAAGGTATTTACTACACAAACGGAAACTATGAAGCATTCGCACGCCCAGAAAAAACAGCTGGCGTAGATAATAAGAATGCGTATATCGTAGGTAGTGGACTTGCTGCATTAGCTGCTGCTTGCTTCTTAGTTCGTGATGGACAAATGCCAGGCAAAAACATCCACATCCTAGAAGCCATGGACATTGCCGGAGGTGCATGTGACGGAATCTATGATCCAACTCGTGGATATGTCATGAGAGGTGGTCGTGAAATGGAAAACCACTTCGAATGTTTATGGGATTTATTCAGAAGCATTCCTTCACTAGAAGTTGAAGGCGCAAGTGTATTAGACGAATACTATTGGTTAAACAAACATGATCCTAACTACTCATTGTGTCGTGCAACAATCAACCAAGGAAAAGATGCACACACAGACGGTAAGTTTGACTTAAGTACAAAGGGTGCTATGGAAATCATGAAATTATTCATGACACCAGACGAAGACTTATACGATAAAACAATCGAAGATGTATTTGATGAAGAAGTATTCGATTCAACATTCTGGATGTATTGGAGAAGTATGTTTGCGTTTGAAAACTGGCACTCAGCCTTAGAAATGAAATTATACTTCCAAAGATTCATTCACCACATTTCAGGACTTCCTGATTTCAGTGCATTGAAATTCACAAGATACAACCAATATGAATCATTGATTCTTCCTATGCAGAAATATCTAGAAGCACATGGTGTAGACTTCCAATTCAATACAGAAGTCACAAATGTAGAATTTGAATTTGTAGGTGACAAAAAAGTTGCGAAGACAATCGAATGCAAAGTCAACGGAACTGAAACCGGCATTGTATTAACAGAAAACGATTTAGTATTCGTGACAAACGGAAGCTGTACAGAAGGAACGATCTATGGTGATCAAGACCACGCGCCTAATGGAGATGCTGAAGTCAGAACAAGTGGTTGCTGGAGCTTATGGAAAAACATTGCGAAACAAGATCCAAGTTTTGGTCACCCAGAAAAATTCTGTTCTGATATTTCTAAGACAAATTGGGAATCTGCCACAGTCACAACATTAGATGACAAGATCATTCCTTATATCACAAATATTTGTAAGCGTGATCCTCGCAGTGGAAAAACCGTTACTGGAGGTATTGTCACTTGTAGAGATTCAAGTTGGCTATTAAGTTGGACAATCAACCGTCAAGGCCAATTCAAGAACCAAGATCCAGATAAAGTATGCGTTTGGGTATATGGACTATTCACAGATGTTGATGGTGACTACATTAAAAAGCCAATGAGAGAATGTACAGGTAAAGAAATCACAGAAGAATGGCTATATCACTTGGGAGTTCCAACGGATCAAATTGAAGAATTGGCTACAAATTCAGCACGATGCGTACCTACAATGATGCCATACATCACTGCCTTCTTCATGCCAAGAACTAAAGGTGATCGTCCAGACGTAATTCCTGATGGATGTGTAAACTTCGCCTTCTTAGGACAATTTGCTGATACACCAAGAGACACAGTCTTCACAACTGAATATTCAGTACGTACCGCAATGGAAGCTGTATACGGACTTTTAGGTGTAGATCGTGGTGTTCCAGAAGTCTGGGGCAGTGTATACGATGTTCGTGAACTATTGGATTCAAGCGTTAAACTAATGGATGGTAAATCTCCACTTGAAATCAACCTTGGACCTTTAAATGTATTCAAAAAACCAGTTCTTAAAGCTATCAAGGGTACTGTCATTGAAAAACTATTAAAAGATCACGATGTGATTAAAAGCGATATGAAATACTAGATATGAAAAGGAAGAAAGTTATCAATACTTTCTTCCCTTTTTGTTTATAGATCCAACCAAATTTTAAGTCCCGTTGTATCCGCTCTACCCGATACGAAGGTTACCTCTACATTATGATATTTTTCACACTCTTTACGAATGTCCTTTACTTGGCCTTCTAATACAACTTCATTTTTTTGATTATATAATATTATTTTTGTCTCTGGATAAAACAGCTTCATACATTCATGAAAATTCATATAATAATAAACCCCAAGAAAAAGAGAGTAGATTAACTACTCTGCTAATTTCTTTTCAATGTCTTCAATTTCTTGTTCAAGTTGTTTGATAAAATCTTCTTTATCTTCTACTTGATCCTGCAAGTCAGCTACTGTAGCTTCACTTACCAAACCAGTCATATCATCCTGAAGACGTTTAATTTGACGTTTTTGGTTTGCGATTTGTTCTTCTTTACGAGAAATGATTTCTGACATGTGTTCACGCCAGTTTGCACGACGCTTTTCACTAGCTGATTTTAAACCAGCGAAGTATTCGTCCATAACCCCTCTGAACTCATTCCAGATTTCGTCTTCTTTATCTTTTCCACAGAAACCAATTGATTTCCATTTATTAGACAATTCTTTCATCATTGCCGTTTGTTCACGAGTATATTCCTGTAAACCAGCAATCGATTTAGCTTCCTTCACTAAAGCTTGTTTTTCTGCATATTTTTCATCATGTTCAACATGCAATTTTTCATAGAATTCATTACGTTTCGCATAGAACTTTTGACGAGCCTCATTAAACGCATTCCATAAATCATCATCAAATTCACGACCTGCATTTCCAGCTGCTTTCCATGCATCCATCAATTCTTTATATTTAGCACTTGTTTTTTGCCATTCTTCAGAATCCTGTAAAGCTCTCGCTTTTTCAATCAAGTCTTCCTTTACCTTTTTCGCATTTTCAAACTGAACCGCTCTATTTTCCCAGTTAGCATGTTTACGATCATAGAACTTCTGACGAGCTGCATTGAAACGTTCCCACAATTCATCATCCGTTTTCTTTCCGGCATTTCCAGAAGCTTTCCATTCATCCATTAAAGAAGTCATTTTTTCAGTAGCCTTCTTAAAATCATCTGATAAAGAAGTTTTTTCAGCTTCCTTAATCAAAGCTTCCTTAGCTTCTACAACCTTTTGAGCCAATGCCTTTTGTTTCTCATAAACCTTTTCAACATTTGCCTCAAATTCTTCTCTTAACTTTTCTTCTGCCAAAGACTCACCAAATCCAGTCTTTCTCCATTTTTTCTTTAAATCATTCACAAAGCGAACAGCTTCGTTGAAATCTTCAATTTCGTCAACTTTTTTTGATTCTTCGACAAGAGCCTGTTTTTGGTCAATACCGGCTTCCATATCTTCAAATTCTTCGTAAAATTCTTTTTCCATACATCTACTCAGCTTTCTAATCATCCGATTACTTATGATTATAACATATAATGAAAAAAGTATAAAAAAAAACTGCATATGCAGTTTAAATTTTACAAATGGTGGAGCGTATCGGGATCGAACCGATGACCCCCTGCGTGCAAGGCAGGTGCTCTCCCAGCTGAGCTAACACCCCA
>NZ_CAKVMR010000047.1 GCF_934772795.1 uncultured Holdemanella sp. | reverse complement strand
CAATGCCCAAGGACTAGATACTGGCCTCTTTGCTCCAAGAGTTACCAGGTTAGGAGTTGCACCTAACTAAATCAACTGCACCGAACTGGCGCACCATTCATAATCTCCTTAACTTCATCCAAACTAAACCCTAAACTCACCAACGCTCTTATATTCCATAATTGTCTTAGCCCCTCTTCGTCAAACTCTCGATCTTTTCCTTCTTTATTCTTTGAAATCACTCCCTTCTTTTCATATCTACGAATCATATTTCTCGTGATTCCCAGATGTTCTTCGATCCACTTCACCTTATACTTCATTGCACACTACTCCTTTTCCAATCTACAGCCTTGTTCTTAGAACAACGCAAGCTAAAAAAGTTATTTCTTCTATCCTTTTTTTGCCATAACAGACCTTGTATATTTCGCGAACAAAAAAAAGCGGCACAACGACCGCATTGAGTTTAAAGAATAATAATGTTAATATATCCACATGAACTTAGAAAAATGGATAGAAGAAAATTTTAATACAACAGAATATACACTCAAAAAAACAGACAAAGGCATTAGCAACCACAACTATTTATTAACAATCAACGACAATAAATATATGGTGCGCGTACCAAAGAAGAATCATGAATCACTTGGTTTACAACATGAACATGAAAAAGAAATCTTGCCACTTGTTTCTGACTTAGATGTACCCGTTATTTTATTCGATGAAAAAGAAGGTATCAAAGTTACTCAATATATTGAGAACGTACAAACTTTTGATGAATACAAAGACAAAGACAAATTCGCAAGATGTGCAAACTTAATGAAATCGTTACATACTAAAGAAGCCCCTTTGTTTATTTTCAACCCTTTTGGAAAGATTGAATTCTACAAATCACAAATTAAAGAACCAATTGTATCTTTCCCAAATGAAGAAAACTTTTTAGAAGCATTAAAAAAAGATTATAAACCAAATACACTCTGTCACAACGACTTTGTACAAGGAAATATTCTTTATAGTGATACAAAAGACTATTTGATTGACTATGAATATGCTGCTAAAAACGATTATCGCTTTGATATTGCCAGCTTCTTTTCAGAAAACAATATCCACTATATCGACCAAAGAGATCAATTCTATCAAACCTATTTTGATGGAGAAATCGATCCTATGATCGATGTACAAGTACAAGCATTTGAAAGAATGGAAGACATTCTTTGGGGATATTGGGCAAATATGCTTTATGAACAAAGAGGCGAACAAATCTATCTTAACATCGCAAAAGACAAAGAAAAACATTACAGAGGCTAAATAGCCTCTGTTTTTTCATCTATATCCATAAATTCTTCTTCTGATAAAGAAACCGTTAAATATGTATCATCACCAATGATTTGTTTTGCTCCTCTATCATTACACAACTGTTTAGCCTTTTCATAATAACAATTAGGAAGCAACATAGGATTACATAAAATACCATCATGCTCACAAATCACAATATGTTCACCATCTTGAATTGAAACCATTTCCTTTAACGTATCCAATTTTAAATATGGCATATCCGCAACCATCAGTATGCACGCATCATTTTGACAAGCACCCACACCTAACGCAATAGAATGACCTTGCCCATATTCAGGATGATTATTCATTATGACTCGATATCCTTGTTCTTTAGCCATATCTTTTATCGGCTCATATTGTGTCACTACAATGACATCCGAAAAAAAGGTTGCCTTGTCAAAAGCATATTCAATTAACTTCTTACCATGAAATTCATACAGAAGCTTATTTGAAACAAAGCGCCTGGAAAAACCAGACGCTAAGATAATTAAAGAAATGTTATTCATCTTCTTTTCCTAATAACACTTTTTCAGCCGTAATAGGTAAAGTACGAACCTGCACTCCAGTCGCATGTTTTACTGCACTAGCAATTGCACTTGTTGGCGTATTAATAACAACTTCCCCAATGGATTTAGCACCAAATGGACCATTATCTTCATAACTGCTTTCAAATTCAACACGAACACTAGGAACATCTACTCTTGTTGGCAACTTATACTGCAAGAAGTTACGATTACGCATCTTACCCTCATCTGAGTATGTAATATCTTCGCTTAAAGCCATACCAATACCTTGTACAATACCACCTTCAGCTTGTACACGAGCCAAGTTAGGGTTAATAACAGTTCCACAATCAACTACAGAAACATAATCATGAACTTTGATTTCACCCGTCAATTTATCTACATCCACTTCCGCAATACCAACCATAAATGGAGGAGGACTTGTAGGCGACATATGAGAGTCACTCGCAATCAATGCTTTTGCGATACCACCATTGAAACATGTATCCGCAAAATCAGCCAAACTCATTTCATGGGTATGATCTAATGTATTGATTTTCTTACCATCAAATTCAATCTCTGCTTTATCCACATTGAAGAATCCAGCTGCCGCTTCTAAAATAGAATTTCTTAGTTTTTCACAAGCCTTTACTACGGCCATACCCGTTACATACGTTGTACTTGAAGCATAAGAACCCGTATCATAAGGAGAATGGTCAGTATCTAATGCACTTGTGACAACTTGATCCACATCACAATCCATACATTCCGCAACCATTTGAGCAAGAATCGTATCACAACCCGTACCCATATCTGTAGCACCAATACTTAATGTATAGAAACCATCATCCTGCAGTTTAATTTCAACAGAACCTACATCAAGGCACGAAATACCACTACCTTGCATAGATAAAGAAACACCTAAACCACGAACGAAATCACCCATATCACGTCTTAAAGGTTTATTCTTGTAGTCAATCATTTCCATAGCTTTTTCTAAACAACGATCCAATGCACACGCATTCAATTCTTCATTATGATATTGCGATAACACTTCATTTTCACGTGTCATATTTTTAAAGCGAATTTCACAAGGATCCATATTCAATTCATCCGCCAATTCATTGATGATAGATTCAACCGCAAACTGACCTTGCGTAGCCCCATATCCTCTATAGGCACCTGCACGCATTGTATTTGTATAAACCACATCATATGTAAAGCGACTCGCTTTAACATGGTTATATAAAGGTAAAGATTTATGTCCAACCAAATCAATTGTTGTAGGACCATGTTCTCCATAAGCACCTTGATTTGATAATGTATATAAATCTATAGCTTCAATCGTACCATCTTTTTTAGCCCCAATACGAACATGCATCTTCATTTCATGTCTTGAGTTACTAGCCGCAAAAGTTTCTTCACGCGTATACACAATCTTACTTGGCTTTTTAAGTTTCCATGTCACAAACGCCGTAAAAATTTCACAACAAGCTGTTTGTTTAGCACCAAAACCACCACCAATTCTTGGTTTAATGACATTGATTTTTGATTTTGGGATTTCCAAAGCATTACTTAAAATTCGACGAACATGGAAAGGAATCTGTGTAGAACTTACACAATTCAAACGACCATATGTATCAATGTAACAATATGAACGCATCGTTTCCATCATTGCCTGGGCATTGGCCTTTGTGTGATAATCTCTTTCTAAGACTACTTCGCAATCATTTAATACCGCATCCACATCACCAACAACACTTTCGCCGCTGCTGACAATATTACGCTTAACATCATTACCAATCTCACAAAGACACTTATAATCCTCTTCTTCATGAACAACAATTTTATTATCAATCGACTTTTCAAAATCTAACAATGGTTCCAACACTTCATAATCTACTTTAATAGCTTTTAAAGCACGATCCACACAATCCTCATTAGCACCTGCAACAATTGCCACTTCGTCTCCAACATAACGAACTACATTTTCTAAGATTCTACGATCATAAGGACTAGGTTCAGGATAAGATTGTCCTGCAAGAGTAAAACGAGAAGTTGGAACATCCTCATATGTATATACAGCTTCAATTCCAGGAATTCTTTTCGCAATCGAAGTGTCAATACTTTTAATTTTCGCATATGCATGTGGACTTCTTAGAAGTTTGACAATCAAACAATCCTTTGGTGCTAAATCATCACAATATACAGGCTGACCCGTAACTAAAGCCATTGCATCCTTTTTGATGACACCTTTTCCTACATTATTCATGATTTTCACCTCGACTTAAATACGCTTTAATAGCACGCATCTGCGACATATATCCAGAGCAACGACATAAATTTCCAGCTAAATAAGCACGAATCTCATCATCACTTGGATTCACTAATTCTTTTTCCATCGCCAAAACATTCATAATAAATCCTGGCGAACAGAAACCACATTGTTCTGCACCTTGTTTTGCCATAAACACGCCGAATTCACTGGCTTCTTTTTGTAGCCCTTCAAGCGTTGTAATTTCATGACCATCACATCGAACCGTTAATGTACTACAAGAAAGAATAGGTGTTCCATCCTTCCATACTGTACACAATCCACAGTTTGCGGTATCACAGCCTCTTTTTACACTGTAACACCCATGATCTCTTAGCCAGTCTAACAATAAAGTTTGTGGCTGTACATCATCCTGAATCAATTTTCCATTCACTTTAATTTTAACCAACATAAGACTCTACCTTTCTCAATAACTTCTGTGTTAATCCCTCAACAAGTTTTTCTCTATATTCCTTACTACCACGCATATTGTCTGCACAATATACATCTAAATCAACATGATCTAAATCGCAATTATAAACTTTCGCAATAGCTGGTCTTGCACCAAAACAGAATCGATAGTGATCTGCATATTTAGTACATGATGCATTTAAAACACTTAGATCCGTAGCACTCCTTCTTACTGAAACAAAAGCACTAGGCAAGTTTGTCTTTTTCACATAGATATATTCGACAATATCCTTTTCATATGGAAGATTCACAAATTCTTCAAGTGAAATACGCCCATGCTTATGTGTTTGTACATCACACTCTAAGCATAGCAAACTACAGATGACATCACTAAAACTAAAACGTGAATATACACTTCCTCCAACTGTAGCCAAGTTTCTTAATTGTACACCGACAATATCCTTTACAGCATCTCTAAATACATAACAAGTTGCCTCATTAAAAGCTTGATGCGTTTCTAATTGACGCAAAGTCACCATGGCACCAATCTTAAATTCTGTATCATCTTCTTCAATTTGATCCAAGCCTAATTTACTCAAATCAATAGCGGTTGGAATCTGAATATCTTCCATCTTCAACCAGATCATACCGCCCAAAATCATATTCTTCTTATTTTTCGTTAGTAGCGCATACGCCTCATCTAAAGATTCTGGCGATGCATAATTCATTATTCTTAACATAATGGATACGCTCTCTTTCTTTACTAAAATTTTAACACAAAAAGAAAGTGTTAAACACCATGTTTAACACCGATTTGTTAGTCTTTTTTACCAGGCAAAATTAAATTTAATACGGTTGCGATCACAAACGTCATAATAATTCCGTTTTGTGCAAAAATATTTCCAACCCAACTTGGTAATTGTGCTAGAACTGTAGGTACTTGTCCAATACCAATTCCTAGACCGATTGCCAAGGCAATAATCAAAGTGTTTCTTTCATTGAATTCAACACGCATCAATGATTGAATACCACTTACCAAAATACTCGCAAACATAATAACGGCAGCTCCACCAAGTACAGATTGAGGCATAACCGCAAATAAAGCACTTAATTTTGGACAGAAACCGCAAAGAATCAAGAAGATAGCTCCTGTCATAATTGTAAAACGGTTAACAACTTTAGTTACGGAAACCAAACCAACATTTTGAGAGAATGAAGTATTTGGCAAAACACCAAATAAAGATGCGATGACAGAACCTAAACCATCTGCCAATACGCCACCTTGTAATTCTTCAGAAGTCGCTTCACGATCTAAACCACCATTTGTGATACCAGAAACATCTCCAACTGTTTCAACCGTTGTCGCAATAAACATAATTCCCATCGCAATAATAGCCTCTAAATTAAATTCCATCTTTACTGGCATAAATGTAGGAAGTGCAATCCAAGAAGCTGTTTGAACCTGAGTAAAATCAACCATTCCAAGTACAATAGCCAAGATATATCCAGCAATAATACCAATCAAAATCGATGCATTATTCACAAAACCTTTGATTTGTTTTGCGATAATAATTACCAAAATAACAAATGTACCTACTAATAAATGTTTTGGATCACCAAAATCAGCAGCACCACTACCACCACCAAAATAATTAATACCAACAGGAAGTAATGATAAACCAATTGAAATAATAACTAAGCTAGTAACAACAGGTGGGAATAATTTTCTTAATGGTTTGATGAAGAAACCTAAAACCATCTCAAATAAACCACCAATTAAACTTGCTCCCATCAATGCACCATAACCATATAGAGCACCCATAGCTTTGGCAGTTCCAATAAATCCAGAACTAGTACCCATAACGATTGGAAGTTTAGCACCAATCTTCCATACTGGATACAACTGAACTAAAGTAACAGCTCCCGCAATAAACATCGCATTTTGAATCAACGCAGATTTTAAATCTGGTGATAATCCAAGCATTCCTGCAATAATCAATAATGGACTGATATTTCCAAGAAACATCGCCAATACGTGTTGAATTCCTAAAGGCAAGGCTTCTTTTAAAGGAACAACACCATCAAGTTCATATATAGAACCTTTTTTCACATCTTCTTTTCTCATTCTTTTCCTCCGAAAATAAAAAAGTCTCGTACAAAAACGAGAATCAACGCGACACAATAAAAAAGTAGGTTGATTCATAGTCCCTGAATTTACGGTTTAGGGGTAGAAACATCGACACCGTATTAGTCGACATATACGAAACACGTTAGGATTATATCATTAAATAAGCAAAAAAAATAGGACAAATTTGTCCTATTTCCATAATTTTTCAGGATATACACCATCTTCAATCAACTGTTTGAATGCATTTTGCACATATTCCTTATCTTCAGCATATGTAACACCAAACCATTTATCATGTGTTTCAAGCACCTTCACATTGATACGATTTTCTTTCAATAATTCAGCCACAATATTTGGAAGCAAGTATTCCTTCTTCAATGGATTATCTGAAATGTTAGCTAAGAAAGTGCTGAAATCCTTTTCAAGATAGTCTAAGAAATCTGGATATCCAGCCCACATATTCATAGAAACATTGCTTTCGGGTTTTGCCCAAGCCTCTACTTCAGGATTATCACATATGATCTTATCCCCTTCAGCTTTGATTCCAGTTGTTTCATAAACTTCTTTTAATAAATTATTATCATCCACTTTACATACACCACGAGTTACAGTTCCATTTTCACTTAAAGTGTTCTTTAAAATGAATCCAGCCATACCCATGTCAAATTCTTTTCCCATTTTTGCATGTTCTATTAAGAAATCATGTAATTTCACAAATGCTTCTTTTCCATAATAATCATCCGCATTAATGATCACATAAGGTGTATCTACAACACTCTTCGCACAAAGCACAGCCTGACCCGTTCCCCAAGGCTTAGTACGTCCTTCAGGACAAGTAAATCCTGCTGGTAAATCATTGATATCCTGGAATACATATTCTACATCCATATGATTTTGGATACCCGTCTTTAGAAGTTAGCACCATTTTTGTTTAGAAGTTAAAAATTATCGATGTTATTCAGAGCCTTTATTTTAGGGCTCTTTTTTATTTTGAATTTTTTTTACTTTTTTTATTTTATATAGTATAATAATGGTGTAGTGGTGCATTGCTTTCGGAGGTGCTTTTATGGCTTATTTTCTTAAGGTTTCTAAACAGCAGAATCGAACTTATCTTTCCATTTATGAGAGCTTTTATTCTCCCGATGTTAAAGGTACCAAACAAAGAAGTTTCCGCAAGATTGGCAATCTCGACAAACTGATTGAGAGCGGCATCGAGGATCCTATTGCCTACTTCAAAAAAGAGGTTGATGAACTGAATGAAAAAAGAAAACAGGAGATGCAGAACAATAAGATCAACCAGAAACTTATTTCCGATATCTCTCCTGAAAAATATCTTGGATATTTTCCTTTGGCTAATATACTGAACGCTTTAGATGTTGAAGAACATTTCAAATATATGCAGTCCACAAGAGATTTTCAGTTTGATGTGTACGATATAGTTTCTTCCCTTGTATTTGCACGTGCTGTTGCGCCTTTGTCTAAATCCAGAACTTTTGCGGAGATTCTTCCATCCCTATATAAGAAACCCAGCTGCTCGTATGACCAGATTCTTTCCGCTGTTGAATTCATCGGAAGTGAATATGAGAAATTCATTGAAATCTTTACCGTTGCCACAGAAGACAACTATGGAATCGACACTTCAAACACCTATTTTGACTGTACAAACTTCTATTTCGAGATAGACAAGGAAACAGATTTCAAACGAAAAGGACCTTCCAAAGAAAACAGAAAAGATCCTATCGTAGGTATGGGACTATTACTTGATGCGAACATGATTCCAATCGGAATGCGCATGTTTCCTGGAAATGAATCCGAAAAGCCTGTTCTAAGAGAAACTGTTTCAAGCCTTAAAGAAAGAAACAATATCGAAGGCAGAACAATACAGATTGCCGATAAAGGACTTAACTGTGCTCAGAACATTATAGAAGCTGTAAACAATAATGACGGTTACATATTTTCTAAGTCCGTTAAGCAGTTGAAAGATAAAGAAAAACTATGGGCACTGCTTGATGATGGATTTGTAGAAGTGAAAGACAGGAACGGAAATCTTCTTTACAAGTACAAATCTTGTATCGACGATTTTAAATACGAATACACAGATAAAGACGGACATAAAGTATCGAAGACAATAAAAGAAAAACGTGTTGTCACATACAATCCTAAACTGGCAAAAAAGAAGAATTATGAAATCGACAAGATGGTAGAAAAAGCACGTTCTTTAAGTGGATACGCAGCTAAAAAGAACGAATATGGTGAATGTGCAAAGTATGTCAACTTTACATCTGTAAATGGAGACAAAGTCGAAACAGTCATCAACTATGAAACGATAGAAAAAGATAGAAAATGTGCAGGATACAACATGCTCGTCACTTCTGAATGCAGAATGAAATCCGAAGCAATCTATGAAGCGTATCACAATTTGTGGAGGATTGAAGAATCATTCAGAGTCATGAAGAGTGACCTGGATGCAAGACCAGTTTATCTTCAGAAAGAAAACAGTATCAAAGGACATTTCCTAATCTGTTACATCACAGTACTGCTTACAAGAATCCTTCAGTTCAAGGTATTGAACAATGAATTTTCTACACCGACAATATGTAATTTTTATAGAAATTTCAAAGTGGTGAGCATCAACAATAACAGATATATCAATATGACAAGAGCTTCTGATTTTGTATCAGCATTAGCTGTTAAACTCCATCATCCAATCACAAACTATTATCTAACAGACAAACAGATCAAATTAATGCATACTCGATAAGAAGAATAAAGGTACCCTCTGGAATATCACAACAGCCTCGTTGCATTTCCATTAAGGGTACCTTTTAAATATTCAATTTTAAAAAGTTAGCACCATTTTTTACTGCTTAACTTCTAAAGTCAGGGATTATATCATTAAATAAGCAAAAAAAATAGGACAAATTTGTCCTATTTCCATAATTTTTCAGGATATACACCATCTTCAATCAACTGTTTGAATGCATTTTGCACATATTCCTTATCTTCAGCATATGTAACACCAAACCATTTATCATGTGTTTCAAGCACCTTCACATTGATACGATTTTCTTTCAATAATTCAGCCACAATATTTGGAAGCAAGTATTCCTTCTTCAATGGATTATCTGAAATGTTAGCTAAGAAAGTGCTGAAATCCTTTTCAAGATAGTCTAAGAAATCTGGATATCCAGCCCACATATTCATAGAAACATTGCTTTCGGGTTTTGCCCAAGCCTCTACTTCAGGATTATCACATATGATCTTATCCCCTTCAGCTTTGATTCCAGTTGTTTCATAAACTTCTTTTAATAAATTATTATCATCCACTTTACATACACCACGAGTTACAGTTCCATTTTCACTTAAAGTGTTCTTTAAAATGAATCCAGCCATACCCATGTCAAATTCTTTTCCCATTTTTGCATGTTCTATTAAGAAATCATGTAATTTCACAAATGCTTCTTTTCCATAATAATCATCCGCATTAATGATCACATAAGGTGTATCTACAACACTCTTCGCACAAAGCACAGCCTGACCCGTTCCCCAAGGCTTAGTACGTCCTTCAGGACAAGTAAATCCTGCTGGTAAATCATTGATATCCTGGAATACATATTCTACATCCATATGATTTTGGATACGATTTCCAATAACTTCTTTAAATTCCTCTTCAATATCCTTACGAATAATGAACACGACTTTATCAAAGCCAGCCTCTTTGGCATCATAAATCGAATAATCCATAATGATTTCGCCATTTGGACCCATTTTAGCCAACTGCTTGATTCCACCGCCAAAACGAGAACCAATTCCAGCAGCCATAATAATTAATGTTGTTTTCATATTATCAAAAACTCTCCTTGTAAATCAGTATATCCATTATACTAAAATGAATACACTTTCACAAGTTAACTATAGTTTACCTACAAAACATACTCCAAAAGCGTTTGGCCCAATATGCACACCAATTGTTGAACCAATACGAACTCGTTCCACATCACAATCAAGTTTTGATTCTAACTTTTCAACATTCTCTAAACCATATGAATACAACGTATAAACAGGATACAGTGTATCAACAATATCTGCCTGCATCTTTTCGCAAACAATACTTGTAGCCTTATTTACACCACGCGTTTTACCTGCCACCGCAACTTCTCCATGATCTGTACAAATAATAGGTTTAATACTTGCCAAAGTCCCAATAGCTGCTGCCGTCTTAGAAATTCTTCCACCCTTAGCCAAATATTCCAATGTATCCAAACCTGCATAAATATGAACTCTCTCTTTTAATTCTTCTAAACCTGAAACAATACTCTCAACACTTCTATTTTCACCAATCCAGTTCATCGCTACTTCACATAACAAGCGAATTCCAGCAGCTGCAGTTAATGTGTCTACAATATATATGTTCTCGTAATCCACCATATCTTTTGCCAAACAAGCACTTTGATAGGTTCCACTCAATTTACTAGATAACGATAAACAAATCAATGTCTCTTGTTTTTCTTTAACTTTTTCAAAAATATCCAAAAATTCTTGTGGCGAAGGTTGTGACGTTTTAAAGAATTCTTTCGAATTCACCATCTTCGTATAAAATGTTTCTGTATCGATATCAACCCCATCTAAATAGTTCTTGCCCTCAATTTGAATTTGTAGTGGCACAAAATATAAATTTTTATTTTTAATCTCTTCTTGCGTATAATCACTCGCTGAATCTACTAATAATCGAATCATAATTTTCTCCTTGGTTAACACAGTTAACTGTTCACATTATATACTATAAAAACTTTCTGTCAAATATTTTAAAAAAATACTTGCATTAATTAAAATCATGTAGTAATATAAGTGAGCACTTGTCAAGAAAGACGAGTTTCATATACATGGCGCGTTGGAGAAACGGTTAACTCACATGCCTTTCACGCATGCATTCACGGGTTCGAATCCCGTACGCGTCACCATTTTTCAAATAAAGTCCGAAAGGACTTCTTTTTTTATTTCTAATACTTTTTCAGAAAACTTAATACTTATTTTTTCATTAATTTGCGTAAACCCTTTCACAGATGATATAATCTAAATCATTGAGGAAGGGTGGTTTTATTATGCACAATAAACGTAGTACGTTTTCTGGCAAATTAGGGTTTGTCTTGTCTGCCGCCGGAGCCAGTGTTGGCCTTGGTAATATATGGCGATTTCCTTATTTAGCTGCAAAATACGGAGGAGGAATCTTCCTACTTATTTACATTATTCTTGCCTTAACTTTTGGTTATACGATGATCATAGCTGAAACAACATTAGGTAGAATGACAAAGAAAAGTCCTGTTGGAGCTTTCCATACTTTCGCAAAGACAAAGTTTGCGTCATTTTCTGGATGGATCAATGCCATTATCCCCATCTTGATCGTACCGTATTACTCTGTCATTGGAGGATGGGTCATCAAGTATTTATTTGAGTATTTAAAAGGTGATGCAAAATTACTTGCCACAGATACATATTTTTCAAGCTTCATCTCAAACGGAGTTTCTACAGAAATATGTTTTATACTTTTCACCTTCTTTACTCTTGCCATTATTTATGCCGGGGTTCAAAACGGAATTGAAAGAGTATCCAAATTTATGATGCCAGTACTTGTCGTATTATCTATAATCATTGCAGGATATTCAATCAGTCGACCTGGCGCATTTGAAGGTGTTAAATATTTCTTGATTCCTAACTTCGATAACTTTTCATGGATGACCGTAGTGAGTGCTATGGGACAAATGTTCTATTCTCTATCCATTGCGATGGGTATCTTGATCACATTTGGTTCTTATATGAAAAAAGATGTTTCTATTGAAGGCTCAACAGAAAACGTAGAAATTTTCGATACAGCCATTGCGATCATGGCAGGACTTATGATTATTCCTGCTGTATTCTCTTTTTCAGGTGGAGATATGGAAACGTTAAAAGCTGGACCATCCTTGATGTTCATTACGATTCCTAAAGTATTCGCAAGCATGGGATTTGGTACAGGCATCGGCATTATCTTCTTCTTACTAGTGCTATTCGCAGCTATCACTAGCTCTATTGCACTAACAGAAAGTGCTGTATCTACATTCCAAGATGAACTACATTGGTCTAGAAAAAAATCTACAATCATCTTAAGTATTATTATGATTGGACTAGGAACACTTTCATGTTTAGGATATGGCCCATTATCTAACGTAACAATCATCGGCATGCAATTTTTAGATTTCTTTGATTTCTTGACAAACTCTGTCATGATGCCAATTGCTGCCATTGCGATTTGTATCTTCGTTTCTAGAGTTGTTGGATTAGAAAAGATTGAAAAAGAAATCACGCAAGATGGAAATCCGTTCAAGCGTAAGAAAATATTCAATTTCATGATTCAATACTTATGTCCAATCTTCGCATTCATTATTTTATTAAGCTCGATTGCGAACGCATTTGGATTCATAGCCATGTAAGCTTAGCTGCCGCTAAGCTTTTTTTGTGCACAATTTTAATGTAAACTAATTGTAGGAGGTAGCTTATGAACATTACAGTATATTTAGGATCAACCTACGGAAACGATCCAGACTTTAAAACAAAAATAATAGAATTAGGTACATGGATTGCCAAAAACGGACACACTCTAGTATTTGGAGGATCTAAAACTGGATTAATGGGAGAACTTGCCAACAGTGCATTAAATGCAGGTGGAAAAGTAATCGGTGTAGAAGCACAAATGTTTGTGGATGAAGGTGTACACATGAATAATCTTACCAAGTTATACATTGAAAAAGATATTACTGATCGAAGAACACGCATGATTGAACTTGGCGATGCCTTCATTGCCTTTCCTGGTGCAACGGGAACATTAGAAGAAATCAGTGAGATCTTATCAAAAATCTCATTATTCCAGCTTGAGTGTCCATGCATCTTTTATAATGTGAATGGCTATTATGATCATTTAAAGGCATTCTTACAACACATGATTGATTGTGAATTATCCACACCGAAGCAGCAACAAAACATTTATTTCTTAGATTCAATCGATGAAATAAATGAAGTATTGATAGAAGGATAACCTTATGATTTATACAATTACTTTTAACCCCTCTTTAGACTATGTTATTCAAGTCGATCATTTTAAGCCTGGTATCATTAATAAAACAAAATTTGAAGAAATCCTTCCCGGAGGAAAAGGCATCAATGTTTCGATTGTCCTATCCAATCTTGGACATGAAAGTACAGCTTTAGGTTTTATGGCTGGTTTTACTGGAGTTGAAATCGAACATAAATTAGAAAGTTATGGAGCTAAAACAGATTTCATTCATGTAAAAAAAGGATTATCTAGAATCAATGTAAAAATGAAATCCGATGAAGAAACAGAAATCAATGGTATTGGACCTGACATTCAGCCAGAAGACATTCAAGAATTATTCAATCAATTAGATCAACTCACAGAAAAAGATATCTTAGTTATATCAGGAAGCATTCCAAGTACACTACCCGATACAATGTATGAACAAATCATGGAACGTGTTCACAAAAAGAAAATAAAAGTTGTTGTCGATGCGACAAACAACCTATTATTAAAAGTATTAAAATATAAACCATTCTTAATTAAACCAAACAATCATGAATTAAGTGAAATCTTTAATGTCGAATTAAACACTCGAGATGAAGTCGTTCCTTACGCAAAGAAGCTACAGGAAATGGGTGCACAAAACGTATTGATTTCTATGGCCGGACAAGGTGCAGTGCTAGTAAGTGATAATAATGAAGTCATTCAAAGTAAAGCGCCAAAAGGAACTGTAGTGAATTCAGTTGGTGCCGGTGATTCTATGGTTGCAGGCTTTTTGGCTGGATATTTAGAAACAAACGATTACGAAAAAGCATTCATAAACGGCTTATGTTGTGGTAGTGCAAGTGCCTTCCAAGTTGGTCTTGCGACAAAAGAAGATGTAGAAAGCGTAAAGAAAACTCTTAGCGAAAACTAAGAGTTTTTTCTTCATTATAGTAATCCAACAGCTGACGCTACAATTGACAATACGATGATTGCGACAATCAATACGATTGGACTGACTTGTTTTTTCTTCAACAACCAGAAGCACAATAATGTTACACACATTGGCAAGAAGTTAGGGAAGATCTTATCAAAGAATTCTGTTTGAACTGCTACTTTGATTCCACCATCAACTTCGATGACTGGCAATAAGTTAATTGATACATAAGAAGCAATCAAGGCTCCGATTACTTTGACGTACTCTCATCATTAAAATGACGAGATTCTCTTTCTCTCATTGCGAGAAATGGAGCATCGCAAAGCTTTCAGCATGGTTCTAGACCTTGCATATAGTCTTTACATAACTCTTGTTTTTTGAGCATTTCCAATCCATATGGACTGTACTTTGTATACTCATACTACATCCAGCAGGGCTTACGCCTGAGACCTGATTGGATGAGAGATCCTTTATGCTAGAATCCAAAGCATGATTTCATTGTGTGTCCACATTTTTTCTTATTTAGAATCAATGTGTCCTGCATTTCGACAAAATGTGGAAAATTAAAATGACAGGCTATAAAATCTGGTGCAGTCAATGTATCGTCAGTATGACATATTAGAAAGGCAGAATATAAATCTCTTTGTACTTTACATCCTTCAATCGTTTTAAATCTTTCGCTTAAAGTAGGTTTGATGTATTCACCTGTATCATGGTGAAGTTGTGAAGCACGGTATTGATGAATATCTATTTCGTAGTATGGAATTCCATACTGCGTAGCTTTTGATTTCAGGTCTGCCTGCATAAGACCTGGAGAACGGTTCTTGATGGAGTGTCCATAACGTTTCTTACGTTTGTATTTGTGCACCATTTTCAAAGAACCGTCTTTTTGTTTAATTGTCGTTGCCTCATCTTTACGCTCTGTCTTCTTTGATTTCTTTTGCAGAGCTTTAAAGTTCATTGGCTCAAGGATGAATTCGCTTGTATTTTGAACGACTCTATTGATAAAGGTATGATGTGAAGTCTTAATGTAAGCAGATTGTTTTCGATAGAGAACTCGAACTTGGCGTTTTAAACGTCTACATCGTTTTGTGGTTTTCCATTTATGTTTTCCCTTTTTGACTGTACCATTTTTATTATAGTTTTCTGGATTATGTTTTCGCATAGATGCATCTATCAGATTCTGCTTATGACGAATCACTTTTTCATAATTTACAGAATCTGGAGCCAATTCTTCCAGATGGACTTCGTTGTTTGAGACTGTCGCAATCGTTGATGTTCCAAAGTCTACACCTGTACGATGTCCGCCATCTTTTGACAGTTTAATTCGTTTTGGTGCATCACCTCGAAGTGTGATCACTACATAATATTTGAATCCACTGTTGAATTCTATCCTCTTTAAAAATGAATAAACAACATCTTCTTTCAAATCAACAGATGAAATAATGTTCTGAATATATTCATTCTTTGGAACACGAACTTTGTAATAATGTTTCATAAAACAGATGGTATCCCATCTTGAAAGTCTCACTCCTGTTGCAGCACATTTTTGTTTGATACAATCGAAACTATTATATCTTCG
>NZ_CAKVMR010000046.1 GCF_934772795.1 uncultured Holdemanella sp. | reverse complement strand
TTTCGTAACAATCTTCAGTATGTTGATGTTCTTCTTTACCACACACTAATTCATCATCTTGAAAACACTCTTCAGTATGTGTATGTTCTTCCATTCCACAAATGGTTTTACCCTCTAAAGTAATGGCAGGAAGAGTGAGTGCATAAACCACGCAAAAAACAACCACGCAAGAAAGGGCTAAAGTAATCCTTTTCCATTTCTTTAACCGTGCTTTATCCTTAAGTAGTTTTTTTATATAATCCGAAACCATGCTCTCTCACCTACTTTACACTTCCTATTTGATTAAAAGGCCAAATTCTAAAAATAATCTGACCCTCTATTTGTTCCTTTGAAATATCTCCTATCACTCTACTTCTAGAATCTATGGAAGTATCCCTATTATCACCCATTAAAAACCAATGTGATTCAGACACCTGATGTGGCAAATCAATATCACAATTACCCAATGCTTTTTCATTTAAATACTTCTCATCCAAAGCCTTACCATCCACACTCACATTGCCATTCACATCCATATCTACCCATTGACCAGGACCTGCAATAACACGTTTTACCAACAACTTATTTCCCTGCCAAAAAGCTACAATATCTCCCGACTTTAAATCCGTATTCTTCACAGAAACAACATACTGCCCCTGTTCTAAAGTAGGAGACATACTATAGCCATAAATAGATAATACGGGCATCCATAACGTAGCTACTAAAACAGAAATGGCAGCCACCACAACCAATATGCCAACCGTCCCTTTTAAAGTCTTACGATATACAGCTCTATCCCTTAATCGCTTCTGCTCCGATTCTATCTCTTCCATTGTTAAATCATTTGAACCTGTAGTGTCCTTTTTCATCTCACAAATGACATCCACCAACTCACTACGACTCAAATGCTTTAAATCCTTCTTCTCCATATCTAACCCCTATATTCATTGGTAGCGCTTACTTCAAGTTAGTAAAAAAAAGTTTACTTTGTCAACTTGTAAACCACTTTAGTAAAAAAATATTGTACAAATTATCAATAATGTATTCATAAATACATCAAATATCCCTTACCTATCAAGCATTTTAAGATTTACTAACTTTTGGTAATCTACATATTACGCGCCTTACAATCATTTTTCAAATACCTAAATTACGATGGTTATATTTATTTTGTATTAAATATTGTAAATCCTAAGTTTTTACTTACTTATTTTACTTTTTGGTTATATATGTGTCCCCCCCCCCCGAAATAAACTCGATTAAAAAGTGCAACAGAATTATTAAAATGTGCAAAAGAAAAACAGAATTCATTACGAATCCTGTCCTTTCCTATAATACAACTGTAAGGTATTTTAAACCACCATACTTAACCTGATACTTATATATATTATACATAAGCTCTAACCACTCCGTATCAGTGATTTGGTTATTGCCAATACAATCAATCAACATGTTTTCAGACTTTTTTAAACACTCCATATTCTGAACCCACTTTTTATAATTCTTACTATTCGGCTCCAGTGCCATGTCTATGAGATCATCATACTTCTCATTTATAGCCTTATATATAACTCGAATATTCTCAATCGTAGGCTTTTCGATAGTATCAATGTAATCAAAAAATCTCATATATAATTACCACTCCTTTGCATCGAACTACCAACATTATAAACCGGAAATATATGCCTTGTATAGAAAAAAGTGCCAATTATGACACTTTTTTGAATATGTTTATGATCTGCTTTTCCAATACATTCACATCAATTGGCTTAGAAACATGCCCATTCATACCTGCATTCATTGCCATTTTCTTATTTTATCATCGAATCTAATTGAATTCTTTCAACCATTCAGTTTTGTATATTATTGACATATTTAAGTTTCAACCATATCATAATGAAAGAAACAGGTTTCCTGTTATCGAAAATATTGTTGCTTACCGGAAGCAACTAATAAATGTCCGGCTCGAAAATATTGTTCGCTCACCGAAAGCGTCTAATAAATGTTCGGCTCGAAAATTTGAGTTTTGCTTTATGGCAGGACTTTTTTTCTTATATTTAAATGTTGTACCTACTATAGAAAAAGTGCCAATTATGACACTTTTTTGAATATGTTCAGAATCTGATTTTCCAATACATTCACATCAATTGGCTTAGAAACATGCCCATTCATACCCGCTTCCATTGCCATTTTCTTATCTTCCTCAAACGCATTGGCCGTCATAGCTAGAATTGGAATATTTGCCTTTTTTGAATTCTCAAATTGACGAATTCTTCTTGTCGCCTCATACCCATTCATATTTGGCATTTGAATATCCATCAAAATTAAATCATACAAATCCGCATCTACTTCAGACAACCGATTTATACAAGCCAAACCATCCTCAACACGATCCAATACTAAACCACTCTGTTCTAGAATCGCCATCGCAATCTCGGCATTTAAATCATTATCTTCCACAAGTAATACATGCTTACCTTGCAAGATGGATTTTTCATCAAGAACATCCAATTCTTGATTCAATTCTATACTATCCTCATCCGATATCCTATGCTCAAAAGTAAGAGTGAAACAAGTACCCTCACCCAGTTTACTCTTGACACAAATCTCTCCATCCATCATATCCACAAGATTCTTGACTATCGACATACCTAGACCTGTACCCGAAACTTTTCCAATCGTTGTATTGTATTCTCTAGAAAAAGAATCAAATAACGTTGGAAGAAAATCTTCACTCATTCCAATACCCGTATCTTTGACCTGCGTTTGAATTCTGACATAACCAGTTTTTTCACAATCCAATTCCTTCACATCAATCGCAATATGACCACCATCAGGCGTATACTTAAACGCATTTCCAACTAGATTCATTAAGATTTCACGAACCTTAAAACCATCACACAAAATATGTTTATGATCCACATCCACACTCGTTGTAAATACGATATTCTTTTCTTGTGCACTCGACTCGAATACGCTCTCGAGCTCTTCTACTACTAGTCCGATTTGTTCGGCTCTTTCTTCGACAACCATCTTACCACTCTCAATACGCGCCATATCCAGAACATTATTGATAATGGAAAGTAAGAACTTACCACTCTGCTCAATCTTATTTTGATAATCCACCAGGATTGGATCTGTCAAATACTGCTTCATCAACGCATTGTAGCCAAGAATCACATTCATAGGCGTACGAATATCATGCGACATATTGTTTAAGAAATCCGTCTTCGCCTTATTCGCCTCTTCCGCCACAATATACGCCTCTTTTAATTTCGCCTCCTGCAAACGTTCCTTCTTAATCAAATCATCAATATTTCTTGTACCAATCACCGCTACACGACTACGATCCTTTTTATAAACATACGCAATACGTATCTCATGATAAAGAATACTATCACCCTTTTTAAATTCATAGGTCATCGAAAAATCATCATGATTGGAACACAACGCATCTAATGAAAGCTGCTTTAAGAAATCCGCACGACTTTCATCGGTCACAATCTCATCGGCATAAGCCGGCAACAATTCACACCACTGATTTTCATATTCACGACAAAAATCCGCAATTTGCTTTCCATTCTCACCCACTTCACGATATGAAAAGATTTGACCACTATCCAACTCCAACAATAATACGGAAAAGTATTCTTTACCAAGACCCTCAATAATCTCTCTTTGAAGCTCTAATACCCTTTCCCTCTTTACGATTTCATCAATCGGACGAAAGCCCATTATAATCTTAAAATGATTCAAATCCTCATATAGAAATACAGCTCTTGCCCCTAAATTCGAAACTCCATTCTCATCCGGAACAATTTGAAAATGCCATTCTAATGAACCCTGTTCCTTTAATGAACGCATTAAAGAATCATTTGATAAAAGATCCATATAATTTGGACAATAATCCTCCATCAGTACATTGCGATAGAAATAATTTAAACTCTCACTATAACTATGCCAATTTATCTCACCACAACTCGCATCCTGCTTAATGACTTCCACCGTATCTTGTTTCAAGTCACAAAGCACTAAAGACGTATAATCCATAGTCAATGCCGATAAGATATTATTCTTTTCCTTTTCACGAATAAATTCCGTCACATCCGAAATATGTCCATGCAGTATAGAATCCCCCTCTATCTCTATACTCTCACTTACATAGTGATATCCATCTTTCCCTAACAAACGAAAGACAGAATGAAATAAATCAACATCTCGATCTTCTGGATGCACCATATTCATGAATTTATTATCAAAACGAGTTTCAATCTCTTCCTTAGACCAACCCAACATCTCTAGAAATTTTAAACTCACATATAAAAAGGGATACCCATCCTCTAATGAACACCGATGATATCCACCAATACGCCCACACACTTCTTGAATTGTCAAATCATTATCTATTATTTTCATAGTCATTCCCCTAATAGTATAAACTCTATCAAACTCTCAACCCTATTTCAATCCACAAAACCTATGGTTATATTCCCATTAAACAAAAGTAAACAAATTCAACTATATAGTAACACAAAATACGTTTAAGTTAGATGTATGCGTTTACACTCAATTAAAAAGTACAAACAATACTAAAAAGTGCAAATAAAAAAGGTACATAAAGTACCTTAATTGCTTCTACGCTTTTTACGACTATGAATAGTCTTAGACACACTACGAATATTTAATAGCGGAGCTAAGAAGATGATAATTGGATAGATTTCCAAACGACCAATCAACATCGCTACCGATAAGACAATCTTAGAAAAATCCGAGAACATTGAAAAGTTTCCCATTGGACCACAAAGACCAAATCCTGGACCTACATTACCAATACAAGTCATAACCGATGTAACCGTTGTCTCAAAATCAAAGTTATTAAATGAAACCAAAAACAACAACACACCAACAATAATAATGAAACTACAGAAATACGCCATGATTTGATTGACCACCTCTGTATCTACAACCTTACCATCCATTGTGATGGCTTCTACTTTTTGCGGATGCAGTAACTTTTGAATATCCAACTTGATCTTCTTTACAATAATCAAAAGACGACTTACTTTTACACCACCACCAGTAGAACCAGCACTTGCTCCACACACGGTTAATAAGAAAATGATCATCTTACTAAATTGTGGCCATACACTATAATCACAACTCGAATATCCCGTTGTCGTAATAATCGAACCTACTTGAAAGCTTGCCAAACGAATAGATTTGAATACATCAAAATTATACATTGATAAAATATTCAATGTGATACAAGTAATGGAAACTAAGATAATACCCAAATATGTACGCAACTCTTCATTTTTAAAGACCTGTTTAAAATCTTTGATCAATAAAAAGTAATACATATTAAAGTTCACACCAAATAAAATCATGAAAATCGTAATGATCACTTCATAATACGCATTGTTGTAGGCACCAATACTCGTGTTTTTAATCGCAAAACCACCCGTACCTGCTGTACCAAACGTATTACACAACGCATCAAATAATGGCATCTTACCAATCACTAGTAAAATAACTTGAATTACTGTCAATCCCATATACATCGCATATAAAATCATCGCAGACTGACGCATACGAGGGACCAATTTACCAATTGTAGGACCTGGCGCTTCCGCACGCATAATATGCATATCACGATCATTTGATTTTGGAAGTAAAGCCAAAATGAAAACCAAGATACCCATACCACCAATCCAGTGTGTAAAGCTACGCCAGAATAGTGTGGCATGCTTCAAATTCTCGACTTCCGTTAAAATACTAGATCCTGTTGTTGTAAATCCAGACACAGCCTCAAAGAAACAATCCACAAAAGAAGGAATTTCACCCGATAAATAGAATGGTAATCCACCAAAGAAAGAAACAACCACCCAGGCAATACCTACCGCAATCATTCCATCTTTCGCAAAATAAGAATTCATTCTCGCCTTTTTACGCGTTAAAGCATATCCTAAAACCAAACAAATCCCAATTACGATCAAATAAGAATCATATAATCCTTCTTGATAAATCAAATCCACAATGACCGGCAACACCATTAGACAGGCCTGCGCAATTAGTACCATACCCAATACGTTACCAATGATAGCCCAGTTTAGTTTATGTATATTATGCTTAAGATAGTAAATCATTGATATCCCTCAATCCTGCAACCTTACTAATAATAATAACCGTATCTGATAGTTGAATACGCGTATCACCAGTAGCTACCTTAGAAACACCTTTATGTGTTACATATGCAATGATAATACCCTTACGAATATTTAGATCCTTGATTGGCACATCAATAAAACGACAATTGTCACGCACCCTAAACTCTAATGCCTCAACCTTGTCATCCACTAGCTTGATCAAAGATTCAACGTTGGATCCCACCGTATTCTGCATAGCACGAACATACTGTACGATTTGGTTGGCAGTAATAAACTTAGGCGTAATCGAATTTTCAAGACCTAGCTTATCCAACAAGAAACCTAAAGAAACACGGTTTACCTTAGGAAGCACATGCGTAACACCATGACTTTGCGCAAACATCGAAATAATAACATTCTCCTCATCATTATCTGTAAGCGCAATAAAGGCATCCATTTCCTCTAAAGATTCACTCAACAATAATTCATGATCCGTTCCATCCCCATGAATAACGGTTGCCTGTGGGAATTTTTCAACCAAGCTGATACACTTCTCTTTATTCAACTCAATGATCTTAACAGCCATACCTAGTTCAAGCAACATGCTCGTTAAATAATATGTGATACGACCACCACCAACGATCATAACCTCATTTACGGTACGATCACTTAAAATACCAATCTTAATAAAGAAACGCTCCAATTGCGTTGTTGAACCTGTTAATGTCACACGATCATTTTCATAAATCACCGTATTTCCATTAGGAATAATGACTTGGCCATCACGCAAGATCGTCACAAACAAGACTTCTGTCTTAAAACGACGATTGATATCTACCACACGCATATTTAAAAGTGGCGAATTCTCTGTAACCTTGACTTCGGCAAGTTCAATTCTTCCCTTCGCAAAAGACGATACTTTAATGGAATTTGAGAAACGAATGGCACGCAAAATTTCACGAGCCGCCGCCTGCTCTGGATTGATACTCATACTCAATCCCAATTCATCTTTAATCAAACGAACTGTGTTATTGTATTCTGGATTACGAATACGAGCAATGGTATGTCTAGCTCCCAATTTTTTTGCCAATAAACAACAAATAATATTCACTTCATCCGTTGATGTAGCCGCAATCAATAAATCACTCGAAGGTGCACGTGCCTCTAGCAATGTGTCTAAACTAGCCCCATTACCTTGCACACCAACAATATCTAGCTGATTCATTGTACTCGATAATACATTCGCTTTATTTTCAACCACTGTAATATCATGACCCTCTTGATTCAATTGTTTCGCAATCGCAAAGCCAACTTTTCCATCACCAACTACAATAATTTTCATATTTTCCTCCAAAAAAAATAAATTCCGATACGGAACCTATCACAAGTATAATACAAATCAAAACTAAAAACTAGTGATACAGAAAATATGTTCAATCTTCTTGCATTTCCAATTCATAGTGATATACTAGGCTATGCTGGATAATCAAATTACCCTTTTACCGCTTATCCAGCGTTTCCTATTTCTTGAGCTGGTTTACCCGACCAGCTCTTTTATTCGTTTTAACAATCGAGTATAATGCCCTTAGAAAGGTGCATGATTCATTTGCACGATCTTACCTGCGTCTTTCTATAGACGCTTTTTTAATAGGAGAATTATCATGAATCCACAAATACTTGAAGCTTTATGCACAGATTTTACGGCCATCTATCAATGCGACCTCATTCAAGATACCATCGATATCATTCGCTTTGACAAAGGAACCCATACCGATATGGCTATACAAACCATGGATTCCTACACGCTTCACTCCTTTAGTAAAATGATTCAATATTTTGAGAATCTTTATATTCAAGATTCCGCTCAAGAATGCATATGGAAAGAATTTGAACCACAGGCATTAATGGAAAAGCTAAAACATACTCCCATTTATCGCTATCATTGTCGTTTAAAACCAAATCAAAATGGCAATGAATACCATTCTTTTCGAGCCATTAAAATCAACGAATCCAAGTCCAGCTTTGAAGTTGTGATTGGCGTCAAAGTCATGGATGATCTCATGGAAAAACAATATAAGAATGAAAAACGCCTTCAACAACTCCTTGAAGAAAAGAAACACCAAAAAGAAGAATTAGAAATAGCTTATAAACAAGCTTCTGAAGAAGACTCCATCTTGTTGGCATTATGCAATGACTATAGCGTTGTCTATGTATGTGATTTAGAAAGAGACGATTTAAAAGTCATCAAAGATACCAATCCACATATCGCATCGGGTTCGGAATTTAAATATTCCACAACCCTAGATATATATAGTAAGATACAAGCCGTTTATAAAGGTAATGAATCCTATGTTGAAAAGCTAGAACGAAACAATCTTATGCAAGCCATGAAAGATAGGGATGAACTTTCTTTACAATTTTGTATTAATAAAGACCAAGCTAATCCATACTATATGGAAACGCGTGTTGTGAAAATTAAGTCTGACACTGGCTTTAAAGTCATTCTAGGCTCACGCCATATTGATGATATTGTCAAAGAACGGGAAGAACAAAATAAACAATTGAATGACGCCCTAAAAAAAGAGCGCACATACAATGAAATCATTCATGCGATTGGTTCAATTTATAAGAGTATCGCCACCATTGATTTAAAGAAACAATCCTATACCGTACTCTCTTATAAGAGTTCCGACAAGAAAATTACAGAAACCGATTTTAAAGGGAGTATGGAACAACTTAAAGCATACTTTTTAGCTAAGAACAGCACATCTCCATTTATTGATGAAGTCTTAGAATTTATTGATCTAGACACAATCAATGAGCGTATGAAAGGTAAAAACATTCTTACCCTTGAAGTGAAAGGCCAAGATGGAAAATGGCATGCCTGCTCTATTATACCTCAAACCTACGACAAGAATCATAATTTGACAAATGTATTGATGACCTTGTCTGATATTGATGATATGAAGAAAAGAGAGTTAGAAGCCAAAGAAACACTAAAAGAAGCGGCCATAGAAGCCAAGCGTGCTAGTCTTGCCAAGACAAACTTCTTACGAAGAATGTCTCACGACATACGTACGCCATTAAATGGCATCGTAGGTATGATCAACCTCTCTGAAAGATATTCAAACGATACAGATAAGCTTCATGATTGTAAAGAAAAAGTATTAACTTCTTTAGATTACTTATTATCTTTGATCAATGATATTTTAGATATGAATAAAGTGGA
This sequence comes from uncultured Holdemanella sp., assembly GCF_934772795.1. GTDB lineage: Bacteria > Bacillota_I > Bacilli_A > Erysipelotrichales > Erysipelotrichaceae > Holdemanella. The sequence goes on along the minus strand of NZ_CAKVMR010000046.1, from coordinate 7,014 downwards.
ATCCGGTACACTGGTTTTAGAAAATAAACCATTCAACTTAATTGATATTCTAAATAAAATTATTGCGATAGTTGAAACAAACTGCGAACAACACAACCTTCAATTCTACGGCGGAAAAGATATGAGCAAGATCATCCATCGTAATTTTGTGGGTAGTGGCGAATATTTAAACCGCCTATTGATGAACATTGCGAGTAATGCCATTAAGTACAATCGTGAAGGTGGCTCTGTTACATTATATTGTACCGAACTATCGAGTGATGATACGTATGCCAACTATGAATTTGTATGTAAAGATACTGGACTTGGTATGAGTGAAGAATTTCAGAAACATGCCTTTGAACCATTTGCCTGCGAAGGTAAACCAACCACAACCGGATACAATGGTACAGGATTAGGACTATCCATTGTCAAAGACATCGTAGAAATGATGCATGGTACAATTCAAATGGAAAGTAAAGAAGATGTGGGTACAACCTTTAGGGTAATTCTTCCTTTACAGATTGATCCAAACCCACAAATTATAATACCAGTTCAAAAGAAATCATTGGATCTTACAAATAAGAAAGCCTTGCTTGTTGAAGATAATGAAATCAATATAGAAATCGCAACCATTCTTTTACAAGATCTAGGATTAGATGTATCGATTGCTCGAAATGGACAAGAAGCCATCGATCAATTCAAGCAATCTAAGCTTTATACTTTCGATTATATTTTTATGGACATTATGATGCCAGTTAAAGATGGTCTTGAAGCCACTCGAGAAATTCGTGCTTTACCACGAAGTGATGCGAAAAGCGTACATATTCTTGCGATGAGTGCCAATGCGTTTGAAAATGATGTTCAAGAATGCATAGAAGCAGGTATGGATGGACATATCGCAAAGCCAATCAATATAGAACTATTAAAAGAAGAAATAGCCAAATTAAAAGGGTGAGACGATCACCCTTTTAGTCTGCATATGGCTTTAAATACTCTGCATTCAAAATCAAAATTTTATTATCAACAGTACGAATTACATTCTCTTCTCTTAATCCACGCAAAATACGGTTGACACTGTTTCTTGTAGAAATACCACAGAATCCTGCGATATCATCATTTGTGACTTGCACATCAATCAATATACCTTCCCTGCATTCCTTTCCAAACAAAGGAATCAAATTATAAAGAAAGGAATAGACAGCGCCACTCTTTCCATTCATTGTCATACATTTTTGGCGGTATAGAGCTCTTTGTAGATTTTCACGATAATACGCTTCCACATATTCTTTAAGCTTATCATCTTGCCTTACAGTTCGTAAGAAATCTTCACGACTGATCAAACAAAAAGATGCTTCTTCACTTACAACACGAATTCGAGTACGATACGCAACATCTTCACGAAGTGTATCGCACATTAAGGAAAGAAGATCAGGTCCTTTTGTGTAAGTTATATTATATTCACGTCCATCCTCTAACATGGTACTTACCTTTACGATGCCTTCCTTTAAGAAAATCATCTTTTCTAAACCACACATTACAATATCATGGTTCTTTTTTGAAACAACGGGGACTTCCATCTTTTCCAGATATTGAAGCACATAGTCGCAATTCATCTTCGTCACCTCTATCATTATTTCCATTGTATCATACTTTAATGGAATCTTGTTAGCAATTGATATTTATTATATATACGATCATGAACAATTGTTTTTGTATTATATACAACAAAATGATATACTGTATTTTGCTGGATAGCTTGTCTATAAAGTAATTTGCATATCCAGTTTCCTATGAATAGAGCTGAATTATTTGCCACATCATCTAGTTCAGCTCTTTTTTCATTTCAAAATGCATGATATCATTAATAAAACTGGTTGTAACCAACTCATGATAGTCTTTCTTATAATGACCAGTTTTAAGAGTCGACATCCCACATTTTAAGTCGACTCTTTTTATTTTGCATAAAGAAAAGGCGGATTATGCATCCACCTTAACATCTACATATTGTTTTAAGTGCTCAACATCTAAGACCATGATTTTATTATACAATGTACGAATCACATGTTCTTCTCTTAAGCCACGCAAAATACGGTTCACACTATGTCTTGTCGAAATTCCACAGAAACCGGCAATATCATCATTTGTGATCTTTAAATCAATCAAAATTCCATCACGCGCTTCTTTTCCAAACATTGTAACCAAATAGTATATAAAAGCACATACAGCGCCATTCTTACCATTCATTGTCATTAATTCTTGTCTTGAAATTGTTTCCGATAATTTCTTACGATAATACGTATTTACATATTCCACCAATTCAGGATGTTCACTTAATAACTGATTGAACTCTTCTTTAGAAATACTATAAAAACTAGCTTCATCACTCTCAACACGAATCATCAATGAAGAAAATTTACAATCAATGACTGCATCTTTAAACATAGATAAAATGTCGAAGCCTTTTAAATACGCAACATTGAATTCACGTCCATCACGCGTCATTACACTGACCTTAACAACACCTTCACTTAAAACATATACATTTTCATCATCCATCTTTAAAAATGTATGTCTTCGTTTACGAATCACAGGCACTTCATGCTCTGAAAAATAGTCTAAAAATAATTCACGACTCATATTTAAATCACCCTTTGTCAACATTTATAATTATAACACACCCATTCTTTCAATACGTTAACAAATCGCACAGTAAGAAAAAGAATAGACCTAAGCCTATTCTTCTACAAGTTCAAATCGATATTCCTGCTTTACATCCGGATACTTATCATGATCGACTTTGGATACAAACATTTCATATGGACGAACAAAATACTTATAGTCTCCATACAACGCTTGATATACAACCATCATCTCTTGGGTTTCCGTATGCAATGCAACACACAACACTTTGTAGTTGTTCCCTTTAAAATGTCGATATATTCTATTTTCTAATACTCTCATAAATTCTTTCCTGCAATGTTGTTTGGCGGATACGCTTTAATTTTAAGCGTACCTGCGTTTCAAATAAGCTATTTTTTTGCACGCGAGATTGCCGTATATAAAAGACGCTTTTCTAACACATTCTTCGTAATACAGAATACCATTTGATATTCATTACCAATTAAAAGAATGCGATAACGCTATGGATGTGCCTTTAAGTATGAATCATCCTTATTTTTGTCAATGGCATCCTTTGGAGCTTCTGTTTAATCCGTTGCGATATATGAGACAATCCCATCTAAATCAGATTCAGCTCTTTTGGTCAGCCGATATCCTAATTTAGATACCATACTTGCTCCTTATATTAAAAATTGCAATGTCTCCATCTACAGTGTTCCCTGATTTTACATCTTCCAAACCTTCCAAGATCATTTTTACTTCATACATCTTTCTCATAGTTTTTTCATAATAATCGATATCCATAATAACCAATATGCCATATCCATTCTTGGTTACGAATACAGGACCATTCTCTTCTGCACAAAGGCGTTCTACTTCAACTGTATTTTTCAAATCACGCATTGGAATCAGCTCCTTTGGGCTTCCAAAATTCTTTCCTGCAACGTTGTTTGACGGATACGCTTTAATTTTAAGCGTACCTGCGTTTCAAACAAGCTTTTATTGCCAATAATAAAAAGCTGTTTTTTCGCACGCGAAATTGCCGTATATAAAAGACGCTTTTCTAACATATTCTTCGCATTCACATCCACTATACAGAATACCGTTTGATATTCATTACCTTGGGATTTATGAACACTGATACACCATGCGTGTTTTAAGTAATATAGAAAGTCCGTTGAAAAATCAACAATCGCATTGTTGAAATCCACTGAAATCACATTCTGTTTTGAATCAATCTCAACAATTGTACCAATATCTCCATTATAGACATCTTCATCCGGTAAATTCTTCAACAACATGACCTTATCATTTTCACGAAAAATTGTCGTCCCTACCTTCATCTGATTCTTTTGCGGACTCTTTGGACTAAACAATATCTGCATCTGACGATTGATCTCATCAATGCCGGCAGCCCCCTTATACATCGGCGCCAAAATCTGCATAGAATCTAAATCTATATCTTTGACGTAATCAATTAGGGCATCCATGATTTTTGGCGTTGTTCTTTCAATAAACTCAACACCATCCTCATAATGACACGTTGTCTCTTCACGAATTTCTTTCGCTAAAGTCACAATTCCAGAACCATTTGACTGTCTAAATATCTTCTTTAGATGTACCGTATCAATCACATTCGATTGAATCAAATCCTCTAATACTTTTCCAGGACCCACACTCTCTAACTGATCTTCATCACCAATTAAAAGAATACGACAACGCTGTGGAAGTGCCTTTAATAATTGCGCAAATAAGTGTGTATCCACCATACTAAACTCATCCACGATAATGAAATCGACATCTAATGGATCATCCTCATTTTTACCAAAGGAATTATCTTCTAAGTTCCACTGCAACAAGGAATGAATGGTTCTTGAATCGCAATTTGAAAGTTGTGCAAGTCGCTTGGAAGCTCTTCCTGTTGGTGCACAAAGCTGAATCTTACTATCTGGATATACATCCTTACAAATTTCCAAGATTCCCTTTACTGTCGTTGTCTTACCAGTTCCAGGACCACCCGTTAAAATCATAAACGAACGATCAAAGAACAATTGAATCGCATCCTTTTGTTCCTGATCATATGTGATAGCTAAACTAAACTCCACCTGTTTGATTTTCGCTTCTACATCCACACTTTCCACTTCAAATAAATGATTCTTTATCTCTTTGGCAATCGTAACCTCATCTTCATGTAAAGTAAAAGGATAGATTCTTGTATTTTCTACATACAAATATTGAAGGGAAACCAAACGATCAATACTTTCCTGAATCAAAGATTCATTGACGCCACGCACATTTTGAAACATTGTCGCAAATGTAATATAGGTATTTCCAGTTGCCATGGATAGTTGTCTAGCCAATTCATAGATATAGGCATCCAATCTTCTTGGATCCTCATTGGATAAGCCGATGGCACTTGCCATCTTACAAGCGGTTTTATAGCCAAAACCATACACTTCATAATAAGGTTTGAAACAATCCTCTTCAATGACATCCAACACATTATCATATGTATCCAACAACATCTGAATCTGTCTTGGACTCAAGCCATACTTCAACAGCTTGGCATATGTCTCATTAAATCCTGTAAATTCCTGAATACCCTTTTGAATGATCAACATCTTTTTTGCGGTTAAATTGGGCACTTCATGTAAAAGATCCGGATTCTTATGAATCTTCTCTAAACAATTCTCACCCAATGTCTCATAAATACTTTCGGCTGTTTTTTTACCAATCGTAGGAAAATTTTCACCACAAAGAAAATGAATGATCGCATCCGAATTGTCTGGCAATTTCTTTTTAGCCATGTCCACACGAAATTGTTCCCCATATTTAGGGTGTTTTACATATTCCCCCTGCAAAACATATTCTTGATCTTCGATAGGATCTTCAATTCTTCCAGCCGCCGTAAAATTATGATACTTCTTTAATTCTGAAAATCCCGCAACGACATAATGATTGGCTTTATTTTCAAATATGATATATTCAAGCCTAGCTTCGATGTCCATTGGCTGTCTCCATAATCAATTGATTTAAATTCTTGCCATCCTTGAAGACTTCTTCAATGACACCACCACCAATACACTTGTCACCATCATAGAATACAGCTTCCTGTCCTTCTGTAACAGACGCAATGGTTTGTGGATATTTGACTAAGACACTTGTATCATCCAATCTTTCGATTTCAATGTCCTGGTCTTTTTGACGATATCTAAATTTACAAGTACACTTTGTCGGAATCTCATCCAAACTTGGCAAGATCCAGTTAATACCTTTTACGATACAAGAATCGGAATACAATAAGTCTCTTTGGTCTGTACGACATACATAAAGAATATTCTTCACAACATCTTTTCCAACCACAAACCAAGGCCCCTTTTCATGATCAATATTTAAGCCTTTTCTTTGTCCAATCGTGTAATATAAAACGCCCACATGACGTGCAATGACTTTACCCGTGTTCACATCCACGATATCACCATCTTTACTAGGAAGATAGTTCGATAAAAATTGTCTGAAATTTCTTTCTCCAATGAAACAAATTCCTGTACTATCTTTCTTTGTCGCAACCGATTCTAAATTTAATTCAGAAGCAATCTGACGAATCTCTGGCTTTTCTAAATTGGCCAAAGGGAAAATCGTTTTAGCCACCTTACTCTTTTCAACCTGACACAAGAAATATGTCTGGTCTTTATTCTGGTCTTTGGCACGTGTTAAATATGTAAAACCATTCTCTTCCTCTTTGTTTGAAGCATAATGCCCAGTAGCCACCTTATCAAAACCTTGTTTCATGGCATATTCAAAAAATGAATCAAACTTAATATATTTATTACATAAAATATCTGGATTTGGCGTACGCCCCTTTTCATATTCACTTAAGAACGTTTTAAATACGTTATCCCAATACTCTTCAATAAAATCAACACGCTGCAAAGGCAAATCCAAATGATTGGCAACCGCAAGCGCATCTAAATAATCCTGTTCCTGAGGACAAGTATCATCTTTGATTGTAGGATTTCCTGCAATATCATTATTCGCAAAACTATCCCAGTTACGCATAAAACAACAAGTCACATCATATCCTTGTTTCTTTAATAAATAAGCTGCAACGGCAGAATCTACACCACCACTTAATCCAACTAATACTTTCATATGTCATCCTCCAAATCATAAAAATTATATCATAAAAAAAGATCAAGCCCGATAAACTTGATCAATAATTCAAAATGGTGCCCAGGGCCGGACTCGAACCGGCACGGTATCGCTACCGGTGGATTTTGAGTCCACTGCGTCTACCAATTTCACCACCCGGGCAAAAAACAAATATTCAATTTTAAAAATGGTGCCCAGGGCCGGACTCGAACCGGCACGGTATCGCTACCGGTGGATTTTGAGTCCACTGCGTCTACCAAT
>NZ_CAKVMR010000045.1 GCF_934772795.1 uncultured Holdemanella sp. | reverse complement strand
ATGTGTACAGCGCATAAACAATTTATTCAAATTTCGATCTTCATATACCGAGTTTTTCATAAATTCTTTACACTACCCAAAAGTATAGAACGAATTTCAAAAATGTTCAACGCACATATTTAACGAAATTTAAAAATGTTTTATTGCATCATTTAACGAAAATAAAAAATGTTTATATACACATTTTAACGAAAATAAAAAGTGTTAATAAAGATACTATCTCTAATGGAACTTTGCCTCACTTCAAAAGCTTCCTTATCTCCTTTTCATTCTGCTTTGTAAAGTCAGAAAGTTCATAAGAACGGATACGCTCCTTCACTATATTTGGAATGACAAATCCATTTTTTACAAGTGTTGCCAGTCGCTTGATTACAGTCTTATTTGTAACCTTAAGTTCTTTGCCAACTTCAATTGGAGTGAACTCTCTTTTATAATTTTTCATAAGCAACAAGAGTAATTCTTTCTCTTTACCTTTTAGGTACGAAATGCTTCCTTCCAATTCTTTGCCACTTGAACTTTTTGATAATTCGCAAACCTTATTTGAATATAGCAGTACCATACGAAGAAAATAATTGATCCAAATCTCTGCATGAGGGGGATTATCTCGTCCTGAATAATACAGTGCAGGCAGTCCCATCTGGATCGATTCATAGTATTCATCAATATCATATGCAAAATACTCTTCTAATGAACCAATTCCGTTAAAACCATATCCATTGATATCTAAAATATATCCCGAAAGCAATCTTGCTGTTCGTCCATTTCCATCTTCAAACGGATGAATAGTTACAAGCTGATAATGAACTATAGCTGCGATTATGAGTGGATGATCATCTGTCGTATTCACATATTCTACCAATTCATCCAGCAAATTCGGTATTTCCATGTATTCCGGAGGAATATAATCAGGGCTCCCAGTTTGTGAATCATATACCGCAAATAATACTCCGGGAGGCATAGGTCCTCGAAGTCCTATTTTTTCTTTTGAGGCTCCCTTTTCAACAAACTTCTGTACATCCAATATCAATTTTTTGGAAAACTTCTCCTTCTTTGCGGCCTGCTCTTCTAGGTAATTCAGTGCCAAAAAATAATTACGAACCTCTTGCTCAGGTTTAAGATAGTGTTTTTGTTCATCGCTATCTATAACTTCGTCTACCTGCTTTTCTGATAATGGATTCCCCTCAATTTTAGTAGAGGCATAGGAACTTTTCTTCTTTGAATTTTTTCGTAGCTTACTTACTACAGCAACGGGCAATGAAACCTCTGATACTTTATACCTGTTCAAATCTATCTTCGTAATATAATTTAATATCTCATTTGACAATGTAGCTTTAATCATAAAAATTCGTCCTCCTGATACATATATTATATCAAGAAATCACTAATTTTTTCCATTAAAAGTTCACTATTTCTCCACTATTTTCCACTATTTTTTCCTTTATTTACTATCGCAAAAAAAAAGACTCACCGAAGTGAGCCATTATTAAAATTGAGATTTAGGATTCTTACCAAGAATAAAATCACGAATATCTGAACATAGTTCATGAACATTATCTTCACCAAGATAAATCATATGTCCACTTTGGTATCCTTTCCAGAATACACGATCTTTTGGTAGTCCTGCATGATCCATTGTATGCCATGCATATCCAAATTCAGTACATAGATCAAACCATCCATTCGCAAAGAATGCACGCATTCCTGGACGACGTGTCATGGCATAACGCAATTCTTCTCCGGTTGTACCTTTCTTTTCTTCTTTATCCCAATGCATATAATAATCGGTTCCTGGAATAAAGTTACGGTCTAATTTTACATTTAATTTTGGAAGTAAATCGCCTGTAAAAGCTGCATAGAAGAATGTATCATAACGATCGGCTGTCGCATCATCCCACAATGCCTTTTTGATTTCATCTTGTTCTGGTTCTAATAAAGGACGAGTCACACGACCATCATAACGAGATACAGCTTTTCCTTTTGTCTTTAATACTTCTTGGCGATAATCATCATCATCAATTTTTAAGCCATGACGAATCAAATATTCTCTAGAAACACCTGTATAATAACTTACTTTTTCTAAGATATGTTCTTTTTCTTCTTCTGAAATAGCTTCACCTTTATAAAGTGCAAGCACATAATCATGGTCCGCGAAAGCTTTAGCTTCTTTCACCCACTCTTCTACACTTTGATCAGTTGGGTGATTATGATACCAGTTTACACCTGCATATGTTGGAAATCCCAATACACTTGTTTCAACAGGTAAGCCTTCACCAAAGTATTTACCTACAGTAACCGTATTTCCAATGAACACAATACCATCAAAGGCAATACCATAACCTCTTTCTCTTCCCATTGTTGCGGCAATTCCAGCAGCGACTGCACTACGAGTACATCCATAACTTTCACCACATAAATATTTTGGTGACAAGCCACGATTATAACGACGAACCCAAGCTTCAAGCACAGTTAATAATGCTTCTGCATCTTGTTCAATGCCAAAGAAATCTTTCTTCTTACTTTCATCAATCAATACACCATACCCAGTTCCAACAGGATCAATCAATACGATATCGGCAACATCAATCAAGCAATCTGGATTATCAATGACTTTATAAGGTCCAAACGCACTTTCACGATCCACTTCATCATACTGCATACGACGTGTTCCTAAGAACCCAGCATGCACATACATACAACTAGATCCAGGACCTCCATTATACGCAAAGACAACAGGACGATTGGATGTATCTTCTACATCACTTCTAAAATAAGCATAAGTATAAATGGATGCGACTGGATTTCCATCGGGTCCATAAATGACATTGTCTTCACAAATTGTATGATATGGAATTTCTTTTCCTGACAATGTAATTTTTCCATCTGACTCAAAACGAGCTGGTTTAAAAGTATCTGGTTTAAAGCTTTCTGTTTTATACATAATACATATCCTCCACAATAATTCCATTATAAAACGTAGTGAAAAATAGTCAATGTAAATTATTACATTTTTGTAAGCAAAATGAAAAAGAGAGAAACTATTCATTTCCCTCTTCATCATATGTATCTAAAAAGTGATGTCTGGCGTTATCGTCTTTATAGGCAATCACTGTTTTAAGGCTCACGTTTTCTACACTCTTAAAAATATTCTGTTCTACAAACGGATTGACTTTCTTTAATTCCTTGATTAAATTTTTCATTTCCAAGCGCTTCGATTTTGATTGTGTTAAACACGTTTCATTGGCACAAGCCTCAGTAAATTTGCATGCGCATTGAATAAAATACAAATCGTTGTGTTTAGCCCAAGCCTTAATATCATCCTCATGAATTAAATACAAAGGTCGAATAACTTCCATACCCTTAAAGTTATTGGAATGTAGCTTTGGCATCATCGTTTGGATTTGTCCACCATATAACATTGACATTAAAATGGTTTCAATCACATCATCATAATGGTGTCCCAAAGCTATTTTATTACACCCTAAATTCTTGGCATAGTTATACAAATGGCCTCTTCGCATTCTTGCACATATATAACATGGATTCTTTTCAATATTAAAAACATTGTCAAAAATATCACTCTCAAATATTTCAACTGGAATATTTAATTTTTTGGCATTCTTTTCAATAACCTCACGATTCTCTTTTGAATAACCAGGATCCATCACAATATATTTCACATCAAAATGAACTGGTGAATGTTTATGTAGTTCTTGGAAGCATTTCGCCATCAACATCGAATCTTTTCCACCCGAAATACATACCGCAATACAATCGCCTTCTTTGACAAGTTCATAATCACGGATGGCCTTCGTAAATTTAGACCAAATCTTTCTTCGGTACGTTTTAATAATACTTCTTTCAACTTGAGCACAAAAATCATCCGATACATTTGCGTTCATCTTATCCATAACAATCGAAACATAGCCACCATCTACACTATACGCATCATATCCTTTTTCTTGTAATCTTTGCGCAACAAAATCACTGACATATCCTTGGGCACAAACGACAATAATTTTTTTAGTTGAATCAAATTCTTTTGATAAAACACTTTCCCCACTTAATACAACACTGTTTTCGATTGGATTTTTAAAGGCTTCTTCGGCATCACGAATATCAATTAAGCTATATTCTTCTTTATTTAATTGTTTTAATTGTTCTACTGAAATTTTCATGAACCCATTCTAACATATTATTGAAATTTTGGTAAAAAAAGCGCAAAATAAAAACCAAATTAATAAAGGAAGTTTGATTATGACACAAGATATGACACAAGGCAAAATCATGCCTATGCTAGTTCACTTTACCATTCCTTTGGTATTGGGAAATCTATTTCAATTAACATATAATGCCGTCGACAGTATTATAGTAGGGCACTTTGTAGGAAAAGAAGCTTTGGCCGCCGTTGGAATTTGTAATCCAATTACGACATTATTCATATTATTCTTAAATGGACTTTGTATGGGCGCAAGCATATTGATTGGTATGTATTATGGAGCGAAAGAAGAAGATAAACTCGCTCGTCAAATGAGCACGACCATGCTTGCAGGACTTGTATTCTCATTTCTATTAACAATGATCTGTGTTCTATTTTCACCACAAATTCTTAAGTTTATGCAGGTAGATTCATCCATTTTAAATATGACAACTACCTATCTTCAAATCATTTTTGCAGGTTTAGTTTTTACCTTTCTATACAACTTTTTTGCGAGTACACTACGCGCTTTAGGCGATAGTAAATCACCCCTCTATTTTCTAATCATCAGTGCCATTCTAAATATCTTTGGAGACTTATTCTTTGTGGTTGTTTTACATGCAGGAAGTAAGGGATGTGCCATTTCTACCGTGATCAGTGAAGCTTTATGTTGCCTATTCTGCATTCTATATATCCAAAAGAAAGTGCCACTTCTACAACTGGGTAAAAAGTGGCTGGTATTTGATATTTCCTTATTAAAACGTACCATCGCGTATGGCTGGGCAAGCGCAATGCAGCAGGCAACCGTTCAACTTGGAAAGCTTGGCATTCAAATGATTGTCAATACAATGGGCGTATCGGTTGTAGCTGCCTTTACGGCCGTCAATCGAATTGATGATTTTGCGTATACCCCGGAACAAAACATTGCCCATTCAATGACGGCTTTAATGGCACAAAATAAGGGAGCCGGAAAAACAGATCGTATGCAGGAAGGATTTCGTTGTGGAATGGTTTTAGAATTCATCTACGGTATATTTATCTTTCTTGTATGTTTTGTCTTCGCAAAACCATTGATGCACTTATTTGTAAAAGATGAAGAAGTCATTATGCATGGAGTCACGTATCTTCATTTAATTTCCATCATGTATATTCTTCCTGCCTTCACCAATGGAATCCAAGGCTTCTTTAGAGGCATTGGTGATTTAAAGATTACACTCATCTCAAGTCTAGTGAATATGGGCGTAAGAGTTATTGTGGCTGCTCCACTCGTTTTAAGTTTTCATCTAGGCATTGAAGCTTTACCATACTCATATCTTGCTGGTTGGATTGGTATGTTGGTAGCAGAACTTCCATTACTTATTCGTACATACAAAACGTATTAATCACATAATCCATTTAGATCGATCTTATATACAGAATTATTCAACTTCTTGTTCTTTAAAAACATGATCATATATATTGGAAGATATATTCTTTTATCTTTTACTTCTACATTGCCTTGTGAAAACACCAAGGCTTTTTTTATATTGTAGTTTTCTGTAGACAACACATTATTTAATGCCGAATGCCTTTTATAGTCTTTTCCTGATTTAATTTCTAATGGCAAGATTTCTCCATCCAATTCAACCACAAAATCAAGCTCACCCATTTTCTTACTATTGTAGTAATATACATTAAATCCTTTAGTATTTAGTTCTTGTGCCACTACATTTTCAAATAAAGCACCATTATTAATAGAAGACTCATGATTCAATATCGCCATCTTTACATAGTCTGAATACATGTTTGTCAATAAGCCAACATCCGACATAAATAGCTTAAACAGATTTCTGTTTTCGCTGATCATTAAAGGAAGTTTAGGTTCAGACACATTGTATACAGGTATGACTACACCTGCATCTTTAAGCCACAAGAAATCATTTTCTACTTTCTTAAAACTTATTCCTTTACCCACCTTATTCAATTGAAACCTTTTGTTCTTTTCATCCAATTGTCCAGGTAGTGCATCATATATCTCCTTTAACTTTAACTTATATTTTTCTTCATACTTCGAAAAATCAAATCGATATAAACGTGTGATATCTTGTTGTACTTGTGATACTCGATTTAAATCATTGGTTTCTAAATATATACTTACAGCTTGTGGCATGCCGCCTACAATCAAATAGAGATTAAAAATATCCAACATCTTCTTATGAATGAATTCATCTACTGTTTTTCTTTCAATAAAACATTTTTCTAATATAGCGATAATATTTTCTTGTACACCAAGCGCATCGACAAATTCATGAAAATCTAAAGGATACATATCCAGTATCTGCATGTAGCCTACAGGTGCTGATTTTAAGCCATTTAATTCAACCCCCAATAAAGATCCACTTAGTACATATTTGTATGTTCCGTCATCCACTAAAAACTTGATTTTAGTGATAAAATCTTTTACTTCTTGAATCTCATCAAAGAAGATAATCATTCCTTTCGATAATGGTTTATCGGCAGCAAGCGATAAACGCATCAAGAAATCCTTGGTATCTGTACTATTTTTAAACAACTCAACCAATTCTGGTTGTTCAATGAAGTTAAATTCCATATAGTTTATGTTATTTTTCTTTAAACTATTTCGAATCACATATGTTTTTCCAACTTGTCGAGCTCCCGTTACTAATAGCGCATTATTTCCATCTTGTATCCATTTGTAAATTTTACTTTGTATATGGCGTTTAATCATGGTATCACCTACTTTTCCAACTTTATTTTAGTGCTTTTCAACAACTTTTCCAACCCATATTTTTATGTTTTATCCACTTTTCCATCCTTTTTTATGCCATTTTTGACAACTTTTCCAACTTTCTAATTCAATTATTTAGAAAACTTTAAGATTTATCACTAAAGAACCTTAATAATTATTCGTTATAGTAATCATGGTGATAATTTATGACAAATAAAAATATACAAAACATAACACACTTTGGATTGATCCTTATGATTCTTATTTGTGTTTATTTCTTTTCCCAAGGATACTTCACAAATCCACAGCTTCTACAAGCAACACTATCGAAAGCTGGAATTTTGGCCCCCCTACTTTTTATTCTTCTACAAATTATTCAAGTCATTATTCCCATTATTCCAGGTGGTGCATCAAGTGCCTTGGGTATTACAGCTTTTGGAGCCGTAAATGGATTTATATATAACTACATAGGTATTTGTATCGGATCCATATGTATCTTTTTACTTGTTCGTAGATATGGTCAAAGAATCATCTTAAAGCTATGTAAAAAGAAAGATTACGACAAATACAGAAAGTATACATATGATCAAAAGAAATTTGATACTTTCTTTATGTTGGCTATTTTCTTGCCTTGTGCTCCTGATGACATCTTGTGTATGTTGGCAGGACTGACACATATGTCACTTAAAAAGTTTGTCTGGATCATTCTTTTGGGTAAACCCTTATCTTTGATTGCCTATTCTTATGGATTGACGCAGTTGTTTCAAATTATCGAAAGGTGGTTATAATTATGTTATACATCGGAATTTTATGTGCATGTATTGGATTTTATTTACATTATTAAATTAAAAGGAGAACTTTATGGAACATACAATATTAGTGGTAGAAGACGAACAAGGGATTCGTGAAGCCATTGGAATTTATATGAAGAATCAAGGATACAATGTGATTCTTGCCGCAAATGGAAAAGAAGGCTTAGAAAAGATTGAAACAAGCGATATTCATTTAGCCATTGTAGATATTATGATGCCTGTTATGGATGGCATTTCTATGGTGATGGAAGCTCGAAAACAACATGACTTTCCCATTCTATTCTTAAGTGCGAAAAGTGAAGATATCGATAAGATTACAGGGCTAAACATTGGTGCCGATGACTATATCACAAAGCCATTTCAAAGCATGGAGCTTGTCGCAAGAGTGCGTTCTCATTTAAGAAGGTACGAGCAAATCTTAAATTTAAAGAATGAGACAAAAAGTGAAGATGAGTATGTGATTGGTGATCTTACATTGAATAATACGACAAAAAGAGTGACACTCAATTCGATGGATATTAAATTAACGCCAAAAGAGTTTGATATTTTAAAACTATTGATTTCGCATCCTGGACAAGTTTTTTCTAGCCAACAAATTTATGAATTCGTATGGAAAGAAGAAGCAATCAATACAGAGACAATCATGGTTCATATTCGTAAGTTACGTGAAAAGATTGAGGCCAATCCTAAAAAGCCAATCTACATTAAGGTCGTATGGGGTCAGGGCTATAAAATGGAGAATATACAATGAAAAAGAAGAATATTTTTTTAACGATATTATGTGTTTTATGCATCATTAGTTCTTGTGTAGTGACAAGCTTTTATCCAAATGTTTCCTCAGCCACTCCATCAAAGATGCCAGAATCTTTAGAACAGTATCTTACAGCTTTTATCCTTGCCAAAAAATTAGAACAAGATCCAAAGTATGAATATATCACGTTTGAGAAGGGTACGCCTGATAATATTCAGCAGGATATCAAGAAGAGTTTAAATGTTGCGATTTCTACCGCAAAGAATCTATTTGAAAATGATGGGAACTTTCATTATGAGTGTGATATTCAAAATAAAATCACTTCAAAAAACTTTGATGTGAATATCAAGAAAAAGGACACTAGATATTATGAAACATTAGATTCCAACACTCTAAATGTGACGGATGATGTTGTGAATCTTATTAATGCCAATAGTGAAAAGTATTATGAATATTGTAGTGGCACTTATTATTGTGGAGGAGAGCCATTTCCAGGCTATACACTTCATATGCCAAGTGATGTCGTATTAACATTCTATATTCCGGCTGTTTTAAATTACGACAATTCAAGTCTTATTGACCTATTAGAATTAGATGGTGATCAATATGCCTATTTCTTTATAATAGCCTTCTTGATTTGTAGTGCCATTATCGCTCTATATATCTTTCTTAATAAATATGTATATGAAAAGGAAGCCTATATCTTTAGACATGTAAACAACTGGTTATTTGAACCTGCATTCTTTTTATTCCTAGTTGTCGATGCCCTACTAGCTAGTGGTACATGTATATTAACTACCTATTCCATTGAAGGAACTTTTTTAAACATCTTGAATCGATATCATATTGAGTTTGGTCAACCAATCGTATACTTTACTAACATTCTTGCGTGGTCCATCACTCTATTCTTTATCGGTCTATCTGTTTATTGGTTAAAATGTCAATTTACGACATCTATAAGAGATTGGTTCTTCCATAGAACTTTGGTTGGTAAATTTATTCATTATTTCTCAAACAAAGTAGAACGAATCATTTCAACCGATTTATCAGATGAGATTCTTAAAAAGTATATTATCTTCTCGACTTGTTTGATTTTGATTCTTGCGTTTATATCCTTGTTGAACATTCCGTTTTTCTCTTTCTTTATAGTCGTTACAGCCTTAATTGGCATTAGTGTCGTGGGCTATAAGAAAATCAAAAATGTTCAAGGACAATATCAAGATATATTACATATGACAGAAGATCTATCGAGTGGTAATTTTGAGAATATCAAACCTGCAGATTCTGGTTTATTCCAATCTTTAAACAATAATATCTATCAAATCAAGGATGGTTTTGAACAAGCTGTAAAAGAACAAGTACAGTCACAAAATCTAAAGACAGAATTAATTTCAAATGTATCGCATGATTTAAAAACACCATTAACAGGCATTAAAAATTATGTAGAGTTATTAAATGATCCTAGTATTAGTGAAGAAGATAAAAAGAGTTATTTAGAACGATTGAATCAATATACAGATCGTTTAAGCATTCTAATCACAGACTTATTTGAAGTATCTAAAGCCAATAGTGGTAATATTGATTTAGAATATTCGAATATCAACATCATTGAATTTATTGAGCAGGTATGTGCTGAAAATGAAGAGCTTCTACAAGCTAAAAATCTTCAGCTTGTGACAAATCTTCCAGAAAAAGAAATTCATGTATGTTTGGATGGAAATAAGACGTATCGTATTTTTGAAAACTTATTTACGAATATTTCTAAGTATGCACTTGAAAACACACGTGTATTCTTGGATGTGAAAGACATTGGTAATTCGGTTGTGGTCACAATGAAAAACACTTCGAAAGCACCACTTGATTTTGACAATGATATTACCGAACGTTTTGTACGCGGGGATAAATCAAGGCATGAAGCTGGCAGTGGCTTAGGGCTAGCCATCGTGAAGAGTTTTACAGAAGTACAGAATGGTACGTTTATGATTGAAACGGATGGAGATTTATTTAAATCCATTCTTAGTTTCCGCAAATCCCAAGAAATGTAGAATTCTACAGAAAAAGCGGTTTAAAGTGAATAAGCTTTAAGCCACTTTTTTTATTTGTAGTCAGAAAAAATGTAGAATTCTACAAAAAAAATGATTAGAAATGATAAAATCAGAATTATTTTGGTACACTTACCAACAAATCTATATTCCCTTTAATGAAATATCTTTTTGTATGACTTGTAATGATAAAGCCAATGCCTGCTTGAATATCATACTCTTTTCCATCTATATCTAAGATCCCATTTCCACTTAATGGTAAACAAAGAGAATAAGAAGGGTTGTTGATATGAATTTCATTTTGAATCTTATATCGAGTCACACTAAAATACTTTTCATTCACATATTCAATGACTTCATTTCCTTCTAACATTGTAACTATTGGATGCACATCTGGTTCAACATGTGGAATATTTGTGACTTCAATAGCTTTATCAATATGTAATTCTCGCATATTGCCATTCGCATCTTTCCTGTCATAATCATAAATACGATAAGTAACATCACTAGATTGTTGCACTTCAGCCATCATTAGCTTTCCTTCAATACCATGAACAGTCCCCGCTGGTGTATAGACAAATTCATTTGTGTGCACTGGCTTTCGAATGAATAAAATATCCCAAGCTTTTTCTTCTATGGCCTTTCGAAATTCTTCTTTTGTCTTGGCACTATGTCCACGAATGATTTTGGTACCTTCTTCAACATCTAGCCATAAACAGAATTCAGCTTTACCATAATCATTTTCATATTTTCTAGCATATGCATCATCTGGATGGACTTGTACAGAGCATGGTTCTTGAATCTCATTGATTTTAACTAATAATGGAAACTTATCATGAGGATCATTCGCAAATAATTCTCTGTGATTTAAATAAACATCTTTTAATGTTTTCCCTTTATATTTTCCATTTTTAATTTTGCTCAATCCATTATCATGTGCACTAATGGCCCAATATTCTCCAATCTTTTTATCCATAAGACCAAAGCCAAACTTTTCTTGAATACGCATTGAACCATATGGCTTTTCTTTCATAGGTGAATCTAAAAATAATACTTTTTCCATATCTTACTCTCTTTCTTATCTTGACTTGAGCATACCACAAATATATAAATCGTGTATAATAGAAGAAGTGGACTTTTGGAGGTTATTTATGATTTTAGAACAAATTGATAAAGACTTATTGAAAATGGCAGAAGAATCAGATGCCATTTTAAAAGATATTTATAAAAAAATTGATGATGTATGTTTATACAATTCAGATCGTATCTTAGCTGCATTTATCGAGAATCACGTTTCGTATTCGGACTTTGCGGATATCAATGGATACGGTAACTATGATGAAGGTCGCGATAAGATTGAACGTATTTTTGCGACAGTACTAGGATGTGAAGATGCTTTAGTACGTCCTCAAATCATGAGTGGTACAAATGCTTTATATTTAACTTTATCTGCCCTATTAAAGCACGGAGATACAATGATTTCTATTTCTGGTGCACCTTATGATTCATTGCAAGAAATGATTGGTTTATGTGGTGATTCTACACAATCCTTAAAAGCTAATGGTGTGAAATATGAACAGATTGATTTAGTAAATGATGATTTTGATGATGATAAGATCGTTGCTCGTTTAAAAGAAAACAATGTAAAATTGGTGGAAATCCAAAGATCTAGAGGATATGCCCACCGTTTATCATTAACCATTTCTAAGCTTGAGCGTATTATCCAAAAGATTCGTGAAGTAAACAAAGACGTCATTATCATGGTAGATAACTGTTATGGTGAGCTTGTTGAAAAATTAGAGCCAGGACACATCGGTGCCGATGTTGTAGTTGGATCTTTAATGAAAAACTTAGGTGGAGGAATCGCCTCTACTGGAGGATATGTAGCTGGTAATAAAGAGTTGATCAATATGGTTGCTGAACGCTTAACTGCTCCAGGAATTGGTAAAGATTTGGGAGCCAACTTTAACTTGAACAACTCTTTCTTTAAGGGAATCTTCATGGCGCCAAATGCCGTAAAGAGTGCTTTAAAAACAGCAGTTTTCACAGCCTATATGCTAGAAAAGTTAGGTTATAAAAATGTATCTCCTGCTTATAATGATGAAAGAACGGATATCATTCAAACTTTAGAGCTTGGATCAAAAGAAAATCTTGTGAGCTTTACACAAGGCATTCAATCCACAAGTCCTATCGATTCATTTGTTCGTGTTATGGCCGCTCCAATGCCAGGCTATCCATTTGATGAAGTTATGGCTGCCGGAAGCTTTACACAAGGAAGTACAATTGAATTAAGTGCAGATGCTCCAGTCATTGAACCATATACTTTATATATGCAAGGTGGACTAACATTAGAATATGGAAAACTTTCTATTCTTCTTGCCCTAACAAACATGAAAAACAACTAAGATGCCTTGTGCATCTTTTTTGTTTCAAACGATTATTGAATCGTTGCATTATTTTGTGCAACGATAATCGTATCGTTGCAAATCGATTCAAACGATACTATAATGAATATAAGGATGTGATAGCTATGCGTGAAACAAGAACTTTGGAATTTAAAGAAAATATAAACAGTAATTCGTTTTTAAAAACAATAAGTGCCTTTGCGAATTATTCAAATGGAGAAATCATCTTTGGAATTTGTGATGATGGAACTGTTAAAGGAATTGATAATCCAATTGATGCTTGTTTGAATTTAGAAAACAAAATCAATGATTCTATCAAACCTATTCCTTCTTACACTTTAGATATCACAAAAGAAAATACAATCATTCTAAAAGTATTCGAGGGAACTTTTAAACCTTATTTATATAAAGGAAAAGCATACAAAAGAAATGACTCATCTACTATCGAGGTGGATCGATTGGAATTAAACCGACTTGTCCTTGAAGGATTAAATCAATCTTATGAAGAACAAGAATCTACTCAACAAGATTTAACTTTTCAAACATTAGAAGATGAACTTTCTAAAAAGCTTGATGTAAATCATATAAATACCGATATACTAAGAACGTTAGGCCTTATTAAAAACGGAAAATACAACAATGCAGCAGCCTTAATTGCAGATTCTAATCCATTTAAAGGTGTTGATGTCATTCGTTTTGGAGCAAACATAAATGAAATAATGGATCGAGAAATACTAGACCATATTTCCATTTTAGAAATGTATCATCGCGTTTTAAATATGTATAAAAAATATTACCAATACGAAAAAATTGAAGGTAGTCTTAGAATCAGTAAAGAAAAAATCCCAGAAGAAGCATTTCGAGAAGCTTTAGCTAATTCTCTAGTACACCGCTTATGGGATATCAACGCTAGAATACGAATTTCCATGTTCGATGATAAAATTGAAATCACTTCTTGTGGAGGTCTACCTCGTGAAATAAGTGAAAAAGAATATTTAGATGGACAAATTTCTTTTTTAAGAAATCCTATTATCGGCAATATCTTCTTTAGACTAAATTATATTGAAATGTTTGGTTCTGGAATCAAAAGAATAAATGCTTCATATAAAGATTTTCAAAATAAACCTGAATTTAAAATTTATGAAAACTCGATCACTGTCATATTGCCTATTGAATCAAATTTGATTTCATTAAGTGAAGACGAGAAGGCCGTTATTTCAATTCTAAAAAACAATTTAAAACTATCTCGTACACAAATTGAAGATGAAACTCAATTCACAAAATATAAAACAATTCGAATTCTAAATTCTCTTATTGAAAAAAATGTAGTTCAAAAAACAGGAACTGCAAGAAATATCAAATATATACTAAAATAAGCCTCATTTGAGGCTTACTTTTTTTAACAACTACCCATTTGTCCACCATCAATACGAATGATGGAATTGTTGATGAAATTCGCTTCATCACTAATTAGAAACCGCACAAGATAGGCCACTTCTTCTGGTTTTCCATAACGTTTCACCATGATTTTTTCTGTTTCTTCCTTTAAGAACTCTTCATCATAGCCATCTAGTTCATTATCGGTTCCAATAAAGCCTGGAGCAACACAATTCACATTGATATACGGTCCAAATTCAGCTGCTAGATTGTGTGTCATTGAAATAAGAGCTGCTTTTGAAGCATCATAATCAATACACATTGGATAATATGTGTTAATTCCATTGGTACTTGATATATTGATGATTCTTCCATATTCTTGATTCAACATATGTTTATAGACTCTTTTACTACAATTAAAAGCACCTACAACATTTACATCTAATGTTCTTTTAAATTCTTCCGCATTCTTTAAGTGAAATAGATTGGAAAGATCCACAGCCGCATTATTAATTAATATATCTACGCCACCCATCTTCTCTTCAATTTCACTAACCATGATATTGACTTGATCTACATCGGATACATCGGCACAAATTGTAAGGCAACGAACATGATATTCCGATTCTATTTTTTCTTTTAATTCTTTGGCAGGCTGTTTAGAAGTTAAATAATTAATGACAATGTCATAACCATGTTTTGCGAGTTCCAATGCGATTGCACTTCCAATACCACGAGCACCACCTGTAATTAATACAACTTTATTCATAGTTAAAAAAAGAAGAGCGATTAAGCTCTTCCTGCATATTTTCCATCTGTTGAGAATACAACGATTTTTTCACCTGGTTCGATGAACTGTGGAACTCTTAATGTTAATCCAGTATCTGTAGTTGCATCTTTGGTTTGGTTAGATGGTGCACCTTTGATGGCTGGATCTGTTTCAGCTACTGTTAATTCAACTTTTTCTGGAACAGAAACAGATAATAATTCTCCTTCGAAGAACATCAAAGATACTTCAGCACCTTCAACAATAAAGTATTTGTTGAAATCAACTTGGTCAGCTGTTAATTCATAAGTATCGTATGTTTCTAAATCCATGAAGTAATATGTAGAATCTGCTTCATATGAGAATTGAGCTGCTTTTTTAGAAATGTTAGCCTGTTCAAATTTAGTTGAAGCATTGAAGTTTCTTTCTTGTGTATTACCTGTTTTTAAGTTTTTCATCTTAGTTTTTAAGATAGCTGCACCTTTACCAGGTTTAACATGTTGGAAATCTAATACTACCCAAGGATCACCATCAACGATTAAAGTTAATCCTGTTTTAAAATCACCTGCAGAAATTGCCATAATTTTTCACTCCTATTTTCTATAAATATTTTTTTACACGCTTTATTGTACCATATCCTCATCATTTTTAGAAGAATGAGTATGATACTTTCACTCTACTTTATTTTCCTTAAATAATTTCATCATTTCATTTGTCAAACTAAATTCTCCCGGTTGAAGAATAATTTCATCTCTTTGAACCCAATCTGCATATTTCAACTCATTAGTATCCATAGATATTTCATCATTCCCTTTTACATTACAGAAGAACCCCAACAAAATATCATTAGCACTTCCCCAAGGCTGCGATTTATAGTAACGAATATTGTTGACTTTGATTCCGGCCTCTTCCATAACTTCACGCTTTACCGTTTCTTCTACGGTTTCACCAATTTCAGTAAAACCTGCAATCAACGCATTATATTTAAATCCCGTACGATATTTTGTCAGTAATAACTTATCCCCGTTGATTACACCCACAATAACAGCCGGCATAATTCTTGGATAGACTGTATTATGACACTCTGGACAGACCATTGCTCTTTCTGTTGTTGAATGCACCATCTTATGTCCACATCTTCCACAGAATTTAGTATCTCGATACCAATCTGCCAAATGCTTTCCAGTAATGGCCGCAAATAAATTGTCTTTTGGACCAATCCCTTCAATACGCAAACTTCTCTCTTCAACATAACCATATCCCGATGGAATCTGATTCTCTTCTAATTGCTTATCACATAAGAAATATTTCGTACTATCAATTGAAAACAAATAGCGATACTCTACATTTTCTACTTGTATATCACTCACTTTAGGAAATACAACTTCCTTATTCTCAAAACAATTTAAATGAATTAAGATTCTTCCATTCACAATACATAGCAATACATCCTTTTGTGTTGCCTGTACATTGGGATCAAATTCATTGTGTAATTTATGTGGATAAATATCTTGTACCATTTTTTCTACGTCGAGTAGACTTTGTCTCGACATTCGCTCCTTTCATCAATATAAATTAATTTTAGCGATGAGAGGTTTAAGTCTC
>NZ_CAKVMR010000044.1 GCF_934772795.1 uncultured Holdemanella sp. | reverse complement strand
AACACCCTCTACTACAGCACTTGCTCCTGAGTTACGTACCGCAAAACGCTCTCCAGCCATACCACGAATATAAGCTACACCACTGGTTGCACCATATAAGGCCACATTACCAATAATGACATTTTCATTTGGTTTAAAAGTCGCTTCTTTATTCGGTTGAATAATCAATTTACCACCCGATAAGCCCTTGCCAAAATAGTCATTCGCATCACCATGTACATCTAAAGTGATTCCTTTTTGGGCGAAGGCACCAAAAGATTGTCCAGCCCCACCGTTACAATGAACAGTATATGTATCGTCTTGTAGAGTGTTATTAAATTGTTTTGTGACTACACTGGATAAAATCGTTCCGACTGTACGGTCTGTACTTGAAATTGAGATTGTTTCAGCATGAGGCTTTTTCTCATTGAAATAAGGCTCAAACTTAGGAAGCAATGTCTTCATATCTACCGTTTTTTCAAGTTCAAAATCGTATGTATCTTTTGGCTCATAATGAATATTGTAAGGTGTCATTAAAATGTTAGAGTAATCCATATTCGCATCTTCATCCACTTCTAGATTGTCCGTATGGCCCACCATTTCATTGATTGTGTGATAGCCAAGCTCAGCCATAATTTCTCTTAATTCACGCGCAATAAACAACATGAAATTCATGACATATTCTGGTTTTCCTTTGAAACGCTTTCTTAATTTTTGGTTTTGTGTAGCCACACCAAAAGGACAAGTATCTAGATTACATACACGCATCATCATACATCCCATAGTAACAAGTGGTGCAGTCGCAAAGCCAAATTCTTCCGCTCCAAGTAAGCATGCGATCGCAACATCTTTTCCTGTCATTAACTTACCGTCGGTTTCAATTAAAACACGACTTCTTAAACCGTTCTCGACTAAGTTTTGATGGGCTTGAGCTAAACCTAATTCCCATGGAAGCCCTGCATGATGGATACTGCTTTGTGGAGCAGCCCCTGTACCACCATCATAGCCAGAAATCAAGACAACCGTAGCTCCGGCTTTAGCTACACCGGACGCAATTGTTCCAACACCGGCTTCACTTACAAGCTTAACACTGATTCGAGCTTTTGGGTTGGCATTTTTTAAGTCGTAGATCAATTGGGCTAAATCTTCAATGGAATAGATGTCGTGGTGAGGAGGAGGGGAAATCAAAGATACACCTGGAGTTGAATATCTTGTTTTCGCAATCCATGGATAGACTTTCTTGCCTGGCAAGTGTCCACCTTCACCTGGTTTTGCGCCTTGTGCCATTTTGATCTGGATTTCTTTGGCACTGACTAAATATTCTTCGGTTACGCCAAAACGTCCACTTGCGACTTGTTTAATAGCGGAGTTCTTTTCTGTACCTAAACGCTCTGGTTTTTCGCCACCTTCACCTGAATTGGATTTACCCCCCAAACGATTCATCGCAATCGCCATACAAGTGTGGGCTTCTTCTGAAATGGAACCATAGCTCATGGCACCGGTTTTAAAGCGTTTAACGATTTCGTATTCACTTTCTACTTCAGATAATGGGATTGATTTTCTAGTCTTTTTAAAGTGCAATTGACTTCTTAAATGGTGTTTTTGACTATTTGAATTCAATTCATTGGAATATTCTTTGAATAAATCATAGTCATTCGTTTGTGTAGCTCTTTGAAGTTTCACAATTGTTTCTGGAGAATATAAGTGATCTTCTTTTCCATCACCTTTTCTAAGCTTATGGAATCCAATGGAGTCAAGACTTGTATCGGTTGTAAGTCCTAATGGATCATAGGCACGATCATGGTGGTAGATCAAATCTTTTTCGATATCTTCTAAAGTGATGCCTTCAACTTCACTAATGGTGTTTGTGAAGTAAGTATCGATAACGTCTTTAGAGATTCCAATGGCTTCAAAGATTTGAGCACCTTGATAGGATTGAAGAGTTGAAATACCCATCTTAGCAGCAATTTTAACGATGCCTTTTAAAATGGCTTCATTATAGTCGTCGATGGCGATATTGACTTCTTTATCTAACATATTCAATTGAATCATTTCTTCAATGCATTCATGTGCTAAATATGGATAGATGGCGGTTGCACCATAGCCTAAAATTGTTGCGAATTGATGAACATCTCTTGGTTCACCACTTTCTAGAATGATGGATACATCGGTTTTCTTTTTGGTTTTTACTAAGTGTTGTTCTAAGGCAGATACAGCTAAAAGACTAGGAATAGCCATATGACCTTCATCAACACCTTTATCACTAAGAATCAAGATGTTAGCTCCATTTCGATAGGCTTTATCACATTCGATAAATAAGTTATCTAAGGCTTCTTTTAAGGATGTGCCACGATAGAATAGTAAAGAGATCGTTTCATTTTTAAATCCAGGACGGTTTAATTGTCGAATCTTATCCATATCTCGTGATGTTAGAATTGGATTGTTGACTTCAAGAACTGTACAGTTGTCAGATTTATCTTCTAATAAATTTCCGTCACTACCAATATAAATGGTTGTATCTGTGACCACTTCTTCACGTAAAGAATCAATAGGTGGATTGGTTACTTGGGCGAAGAGTTGTTTAAAGTAATGGAATAAACTTAAATGATTTTGGGAATAAATTGCCAAAGGAATATCGGTACCCATCGCACTTGTTGGTTCAAGTTTAACGCGGGCCATTGGTAAAATAATATCTTTTACATCTTCATAGGTATAGCCGAAGACTTTATAAAGAATATCTCTTTCAGGTTGAGAGTGGATGTGTGTTTTCTTGTCAGGAGCTGGTAGATCTTTCAGATATAATAAGTGGTTGTCTAACCATTCTCCATATGGATTTGAATGAGCATATTCATTTTTAAGGTCATAGTCTTCAATCAATTCTTTTTTCACAGTATCGACAAGTAACATTTTACCAGGCTCAAGTCTTGATTTTTTAACGATTTTCTTTTCGTCAATGTCTAATACACCAACTTCACTTGATAAAATCAACATGTTGTCGCTTGTTAGATAGTAACGACTAGGTCGAAGTCCATTACGATCTAATACGGCTCCTACTTTTTGTCCATCACTAAATAAAATAGCGGCTGGACCATCCCATGGTTCCATCATAGTGGCATAGTAGTGGTAGAAATCTTTCTTCTTTTGATCCATTGTCTGGTGTTTCCATGGTTCTGGAATCAAGATCATAACGGCTTTTTCAAGTGGCATGCCATTCATGACTAAAAATTCTAGGGCGTTATCTAACATGGCCGAATCAGAACCGGAAGTATTGATGATAGGTAAGATCTTACTTGAATTTTCATCCAAGAATTTTGAATGCATACTTTCTTCACGCGCTAACATCTTGTTGACGTTGGCACGGATGGTATTGATTTCACCATTGTGGGCAATATAACGGTTTGGATGCGCTCTTTGCCAAGATGGTGTTGTATTGGTAGAGAAACGTGAGTGTACGATCGCAATGGCTGATTTATAGTTTTCATCTTGTAGATCTAGATAGAATTTTCTTAATTGAGAAACAAGAAACATACCTTTATAAACAATGGTACGACTGCTTAATGATGCAACATACGTTTCTTTACAGCTTTTTTCAAATTCGCGTCGGATTACATATAGTTTTTGTTCTAAATCTTGACTGCCAGAAACAAAAGCTTGATAAATACTAGGCATACAATCTTTGGCTTTTTGGCCTAAGATGGAATCATCACATGGTACTTTTCTCCATGTGATGAATGTACATCCTTCTTGTTCGACAAGTTTTTCGAACATCTTTTTGTGTTGGTTCAACAACAATTTGTTTCTTGGTAAGAAAAACATACCGACACCATAGGTTTGAGGTAATTTGATGTTGTCTTTTTTTAATGTCTTACGAAAAAAGTCATCACTGATTTGAAGTAGAATACCAACTCCATCACCAACTTTACCGCTCGCATCTTTACCTGCACGGTGTTCTAGTTTTTCTACAATGTGCAATGCCTTGTCTAAGACATCATAGCTTTGTTTACCATCGATTTGGACTACGGTACCAATACCGCAGGCATCGTGTTCGATTTCAAAATTCATAATACACAACCTTTCTATTTGCCGCTGTCTCCATAGTTTGATAAATAACGAGCACTTGGATCGTTGACGTTGCAGCCTTGCCAATTTTTATTTGGCATCCAGAAATCTTTGATCATACCGGCCTGTTCAGGGTAGTACGATTCAAAGATCTCACGATATAATAGGGATTCTTTTGTGAATGGAGTACAGTATTTGTATTTTTTAATTTTTTCTTCAAATTCAGCATCTGTATAATAGCTTTCAGCATATTCTTTAATATCATCGCTTAAGGAGTGACCAACCGCATCGGAGAAGGCGGCTTTTTCACGCATTAAGATGTCGTAAGGAAGGATTTCGTCTTTTTCAAACGCATGACGAAGTAAATATTTTCCTTTATTGTAGGTGTTCATTTTCTTTTGTGGATCAATGGCCATAACGTACTTGACAAAATCTAAATCGCCAAAGGGAACACGAGCTTCAATGGAGTTTGTGGAAATACAGCGATCGGCTCTTAATACATCATACATATAGAGTTCGTGAACACGTTTTACGCTTTCTTGTTGGAATTCTTCAGGGCTTGGGGCAAAATCTGTATATTTGTAGCCAAACAATTCATCACTGATTTCTCCAGTAAGTAATACGCGAATGTTACTTTGTTCATGAATGGCTTTACAGATTAAATACATTCCAATACTGGCACGAATGGTTGTGATGTCAAAAGTAGCCAAAGTTTTAATGACGGGTTTGATGGCCTCTAAGACATCTTCTTTATTGATAATGATTTCATGGTGGTTTGAGCCAATAAAGTCAGCGACTTCTTTGGCATATTTTAAATCGATCGCATCCGTTTCCATACCAATCGCATAGGTTTCAATGGGTTTATTGAGTAATTTTTGACTGATGGCACATACTAGACTTGAATCTAATCCTCCACTTAAAAGGAATCCTAGTGGGGCATCGGCATCTAGTCTTTTCTTGACACCTTCCACTAATTTATCGTGAATGTTTGAACAGATGGTTTCTATATCGGAAGAAATCACTTTATCGACTTGAGTCACATCTAAGTAACAAGTAAACTTGCCATCGGCATAATAGTATCCTGGAGGGAATGGGAAGATTTGTTCGACAATGGAAACGAGGTTTTTGGCTTCAGAGGCAAAGACAATATTATGATTTTGATCATAGCCATAAAATAAAGGACGGATTCCGATTGGGTCTCTGGCGGCGATAAAATCGTTTTTCTTGGCATCATAAATAATGCAGGCATATTCAGCGTCTAGCTTTTTAAACATGTCTAAGCCATATTTTTCATACAGTGGTAAAAGAATTTCACAGTCGCTTTGGGAAATGAATGTATAGCCGGATTTTTCGAGTTCCGATTTAATTTCTCGAAATCCATAGATTTCGCCGTTACATACCACATAATTGCCATCTCTAACAAAAGGCTGCATGCCTAGAGGACTGAGTCCCATGATGGATAGCCTTTGAAAACCTAGATAGCCGCATCCGACTTCTTGAATTCTTTCGTCGTCTGGCCCTCTTGATAGGGTAGCTTCTAAAGCTTTGTGTATAGTATCTTTCGTTACTTTTAATGTTTTATATCCAATAATTGTACACATAAATTACATCTCCTTTATAGACGGAAAAACCGGGCGTATGCCGGTTTATTGAATTCCGAATAATAATTTTCCATATGTTGGAAATGGCCAATCACTATTAGAAGTAATGACTTCAAGTTCGTCGCATGGTTTTCTTAATGAGGCCATATCTTGGATAATGAAGTCTCTTACATAGAAGGCTGATTTTTCAAAATCATCAATTTCATGTAGTTTTTTAACATCGTTTTCAAGTGTTACCATAGCTTGGTAAGCTTCGGTTAAATATTCACTGACTTTTTTAGCCGTTTCAAGTTCATAGATTAAGTCGATACCGATGGCTTTTTTATTTGCGATTGTATCTGTCAATTCTTTAGAGAACTTACTTGCAGCTGGTAAAATGTCTTTTTTCGCAATATCTAACATTGTCAATGCTTCAATGTTGATTTGTTTTTCGTATTCATCCATTAAAATTTCATATCTTGATTCCACTTCTTCTTTAGATAAAACTTTTTGTCTTTCAAATAGGGCAATGTTTTCATCGGTTTTGAAGTATGGAAGGGCATCTGGAGTTGTCTTTAAGTTTAATAAGCCTCTAGATTCTGCTTCTTTAACCCAAGAATCATCATATCCATTGCCATTGAAGATAATGCGCTTGTGGTTTTTGATTGTATCTTTGATCAAGGCATGTAATGTACCTTCAAAATCATCACTGGCTTCAAGGATGTCTGCGAATTTTTCGATTTCATCCGCAATGACTGTATTTAACACAATATTGCATCCGGCAATACTTGAGTTAGATCCTGGCATTCTGAATTCGAATTTGTTTCCTGTAAATGCGAATGGAGAAGTACGGTTACGATCGGTTGAATCTTTAGGGAATTTAGGAAGAACGGTTGCACCAATCTTCATCAATTCTTTTTCTTTTCCATCATATGGTTTATCTTCTTCGATAGCTTTTAATACAGCGGTTAATTCATCACCTAAGAAAATAGAGATAATAGCTGGAGGCGCTTCGTTGGCCCCTAGTCTATGATCGTTTCCTGCCGTGGCTACGCTTAATCGTAATAAGTCTTGGTGTTCGTCTACGGCTTTAATAATAGCGGCTAAGAAGACTAAGAATTGTGCGTTTTCATGAGGTGTATCGCCTGGTTCTAATAAGTTGATACCTGTATCTGTAGATAAAGACCAGTTGTTGTGTTTACCACTACCGTTGATACCTTCAAATGGTTTTTCATGAAGTAGGGCAACTAATCCATGTTTTTTCGCAACTCTTTGAATCAATTCCATTGTCAATTGGTTGTGGTCAGTCGCAATGTTTGTAGTTGTAAAGATTGGTGCTAATTCATGTTGCGCAGGAGCTACTTCGTTGTGTTCAGTTTTAGCTAAGATACCAAGTTTCCATAACTCTTCATTTAAATCGGACATGAATTCTTGTACACGAGTCTTGATCGTTCCAAAATAGTGATCTTCTAGTTCTTGTCCTTTAGGGCATGGTGCACCAAATAAAGTACGTCCTGTATAGATCAAGTCTTTTCTTTGTTCATAATATTTTTGGTCAACTAAGAAATATTCTTGTTCAGGTCCTACGGTTGTTTTAATGGTTTGAACATCGTCATTGCCAAATAATTTCACAATACGTAAGGCTTGTTTATTAATGGCCTGCATACTTCTTAATAGCGGTGTTTTCTTATCTAGAGCGTGTCCTGAGTAAGAGCAGAAAGCGGTTGGAATACAAAGTACTCCGTTTTTAATAAAGGCATAGCTTGTTGGATCCCAAGCTGTATATCCTCTGGCTTCAAATGTAGCTCTTAAACCACCATTTGGAAAACTTGAGGCGTCTGGCTCACCTTTAATTAATTCTTTACCACTAAATTCCATAATGACTTTGCCGTCTTTATCTGGATTGATAAAGCCATCATGCTTTTCAGCAGTAACTCCTGTCATTGGCTGGAACCAGTGTGTATAGTGTGTTGCACCTTGTTCTAGGGCCCATTCTTTCATAGCGTGGGCTACCGCATTTGCGATTTTGATGTTTAACTGTTTACCGTCGCGAATGGTTTTTTCTAATTCGCGATAAGTATCTTTTGCGAGCTTTTCTCGCATAACAGATTCATCAAAAACTTTACTTCCAAAAATTTCTTCTACTTTCGATTTCATAATGGCTCTCCTTTACATAAAAAAAGGGCAAGGACATGAAAAAACATAAGGTTTGACCTATGTTTTCTTTGGCGTCCTTGCCATGTATGCAACTAATTATATTCGGATAATTGAAGTTGTCAATAAGAAATTGAAAAGAAATGTAAAAAATATTGAAAACAGTATGAAAATAGTGTATTAATTAATCGAGGTGAATTTTATGACATATGAAGATGTATTAAGTTTTTGCGAAGAACAAGACGTTCGGTTTATTCGTCTTTCTTATTTTGATATTTATGGTACACAGAAAAATGTTTCTG
This sequence comes from uncultured Holdemanella sp., assembly GCF_934772795.1. Lineage (GTDB taxonomy): Bacteria > Bacillota_I > Bacilli_A > Erysipelotrichales > Erysipelotrichaceae > Holdemanella. The sequence goes on along the minus strand of NZ_CAKVMR010000044.1, from coordinate 9,075 downwards.
TTTTACCAACCGAATTAAAAAGGGCATTTACCGAAGGCATCAGCTTTGATGCCAGTGCCATTGATGGCTTTCTAGATGAAGTGCATAGTGATTTATTCTTATATCCAGATCCAAATACAATGTCTATTCTTCCTTGGCGTAGTATGGATGGAAGTGTTATTCGTATGTATTGTGATATTAAGTATCCAGATGGTACGCCTTTTGAAAGGGATGTGCGCTATATATTAAAGAAGGCAATCAATAAAGCCAAAGAGATGGGTATAAGTATCAATTTTGGTTCGGAATTTGAATTCTATTTATTTAAGCAGGATGAAAATGGTGAAAATACTTATGTTCCACTTGATAATGCGGGATATATGGATATTTCTCCTTTGGATAAAGGAGAAAATGTGCGTCGTGAGATTTGTTTGACATTATCGGAAATGGGGATTGATCCAGAGGTTTCGCATCATGAGATGGGGCCTGGTCAAAATGAGATTGATTTTCGTTATTCAAGTGCTTTGCAGGCAGCGGATAATGCGGCGACATTTAAATGGGTTGTTGAAGCTATTGCGAATATGCAGGGATTGGTAGCTGACTTTTCACCAAAACCTTTGCAGGATCAGCCAGGAAATGGGATGCATATCAATATGAGTGTGGATCAACATGAAGAGTTGTTGATGCCTTTTATGGCGGGTATTTTAAATCGTATTGAAGAGATGACAGCCTTTTTAAATCCATCCAAAGATTCATATAAGCGTTTAGGTAAGGATAAGGCGCCTAGCTTCATTTCCTGGTCCTATCAGAATCGTAATCAATTGATTCGTATTCCGGCTACGCATTCGACAAATCGTATGGAGTTAAGGAGTCCGGATTGTAGCTGTAATATTTATTTAGCGTATGCCTTATTGATTTATGCCGGTTTAGAGGGTATTGAAAAGAATATGATACCCGATCCTTGTACGGATATTGTATCAAGTGATACAAATAAGCTTCCTTTAAGTTTAGAAGAGGCAAAGTCAAAGGCGAAGTATTCAACTTGGTTAAAAGAAGTTTTAGGAAAAGATGTAGTGGATATTTATGTTGGGTAAGTGCGTATGGAGGCAAGTAAAGTATTAGTACTTGGAAATGAGAATTTCTTAGCTTTATTAAAAAATACGGCCAATTATCAATATGTGCTTTCGAAGACATATAATGATGCGTTAAATAAGTTAAGAAATACGCATTTTGATTTTGTTGTGGTGTTGTATTCGCAAACGACGAGTGGACTTTTAAATTTTGCGAAGAGTTTAAATACACAAGTTCTTTTGGTGTGCAATAAGGAAATCTATGATCAAGTTTCATATCAATGTAAAGATAGTGGTATAATAGTTCTGTCGTATCCCATCAAGAAGCAGTTGTTGTATGAAACATTCCAGATTCTTTTGAGTGTGAATAAGCGAATCCAGCTTTATGAAAAGAAGATCACAAAGCTTGAACAGAAATATTTAGAGTTGAAGATGGTGGATCATTGTAAGTTGGTTTTGATCTCAAATTATCATTGGAGTGAAGACAAGGCGCATCACTATATTGAAAAGATAGCGATGGAGCAGAATAAAACGAAATTCTTGGTGGCTAAAGAGTTATTAGAGGAGTTTCAAACATGAAAAAGATTCAAAAAACCAATGCGATGCGTTTTTTAGATCAGCATAAAGTAGAATATGAAGCGCATACGTATGAACATAAAGATGGGGATCCCGTGGATGGTGTGCATGTTGCGAATATGTTACATCAGCCAGTTGAAGCGGTGTATAAAACATTAGTTACCCAGGCCAACACAAAGGAATACTTAGTGTATATGCTTCCGGTCGAAAAGGAGCTGGATCTAAAGAAATGTGCCAAAATAGCCGGAGTTAAATCGTGTGAGATGATTCATGTGAAGGATATCAATAAGATTACGGGTTATATTCGTGGTGGATGTTCTCCATTAGGTATGAAGAAACAGTTTCGTACCTTTATTGAAAAGGATTGTTTAAATCAGGATAAGATTTATTTTAGTGCAGGTAAGATTGGTATGCAGATTGAGATGGATCCAAAGACATTGATGGATTTAATTCAAGTTCAAGCAGGAGATATCACAAAGGAGTAACATTATGTGGGCAAATGAGAGTGTATTTTATCAAATCTATCCTTTTGGTGCTTGTGGAGCTCCATTTGAGAATGATCATGTTCTAGAACATCGTATTCATAAATTAGAGGATTTTATTCCGCATTTAAAGAAATTAAAAGTTGATTGTATTATGTTGAATCCCATCTTTGAAAGTCGTACACATGGCTATGATACAACGGATTTTAAAACGTTGGATACAAGATTGGGTACCAATGAAGACTTAAAAGAAGTCATAACTCAATTCCATGAAAATGGGATCAAAATTATTTTAGATGCCGTATTTAATCATGTGGGACGTGATTTCTTTGCGTTTCAAGATGTTTTAGAGAAGAAATGGGATTCGCCTTATAAAGATTGGTTCTATATTGATTTTAATGGAAACAATCACTATGATGATGGATTCTGGTACCAGGATTGGGAAGGCAATGACATCTTAGTGAAGTTGAATCTTCAAAATCAAGATGTCGTGAATTATATATTAAGTGTAGTTGATTTTTGGCAAGAAGAATTTCATATTGATGGTTTAAGACTCGATGTAGCGTATTGTCTAGATAAAAACTTCCTTCAAACATTACATAATCATGTAAGTCGAGATTTCTTCCTTTTAGGAGAAACACTACATGGTGACTACAATCAGTGGATGAATGAAAATATGTTGGATTCAGTCACAAACTATGAGTGTTATAAAGGATTGTATTCAAGTTTTAATTCAGCCAACTTCTATGAAATCCTATATTCATTGAACCGTCAATTTGGCAAAGATCCATGGTGTTTATATACAGGTAAACATTTGTTTAATTTTGTGGATAATCATGATGTGGTAAGAGTCGCATCGATTCTAGAGGATAAAAACCAATTGCCTTTAATTTATACGATGTTATTTACAATGCCAGGTATTCCATGTATCTATTATGGTAGTGAATGGGGTATGGAAGGTACAAAAAATTGGAATGACACAGATCTTAGACCTGAAATCAAAGTATTTGAGTGGAATGAATTGACAGACTCAATTCAAAGATTAATCAACCTAAAACATACGCATTCAGCCCTTTCTTATGGTGACTACACGCAGATTGGCATCACAAACACGGCTTGTATCTATCAAAGACAAGATGAAAAGGAATGTCTATGGATCTGTATGAATATGAAAAATGAAGCACAGACTCTAGGTTTTAATGGACAAGGCAACTTCATTGACTTAGAAACGAATGAAGAACTACATATTAATAATGCATTTGAGTTCAAGCCTTATGAAGTAAGAATATTAAAGAAAGTATCGTAATTGATACTTTTTTCATATGGTATCATTTAGAAGAGGTATTTGTATATGGAAAATTGGATTCGAAATCATGATTCGTTTTATGTGACAAAAGAGGATCAAAAAATAAAATTTAGTGATGATTTTATCAAGTCAGAAGAAAGAGTGACTGGATTAGGTAAGGGTATTTATAATATTTATAAATATTTTGATACATATATTTGGAAAGAAGATAGTACGAATCATTATTATTTTGAGTGGATACCCAAAGCGGATGAGAATGTTAAAGAGGTTCACTGGCCGGATAGTTTTGTATGTGAAGATAAGGATGGCTATTCAACGATTCCTTATATGCAAGGATTATTGATTCCCAATCGGTATGAGTATGATTATAGTAAGATTGCCTTTGATGGTCAGTTTACAAGTTGTGCTGCCTATATGCCTTGGCTTAGTCAAACGAATAATGGAAAAGGGTATGTCGCAATTAATGAAACGCCATGGGATTCTAAATATAAAATTGATCATGATGATAGGGGTACACGACTTCAATTTGTGTGGTTGACAAGTTTAGGTAAGATGCGATATAAGCGTGTAGTTCGATATTCTTTTGAAAGTAATATGGATTATAATCGTGCATGTAAGATTTATCGAGAGTATGTAAAAGAAACGGGTTTATTTAAGAGTTTAAAGGAGAAGGAAGTCAATTTAAATAAAATATCAGATCTTCAGCAGTGTGCTGTAGTACATACAGGTATTAAGGCACATACGGAAAAGGATTCTAGATTCTATAATGGTCAGAAGGATGTGATTCATTCTTTTGATTCCGTAAAGGAAATGATTCAAAAGCTTCATAGTTTGGGTTCTTTTAAACTCTATCTTCATTTGGATGGTTGGGGAGATCCTGGTTATGATAATTTTCATCCGGATTATTTGCCGGCATGTATTGAAGCTGGTGGATGGAATGGTCTAGAGAGCCTTCAGAAAAGTTTGAGTACACAAAATGACTTATTTGGTTTACATGATCAGTATCGTGATTATTACTATAAGGCTAAAACACATAATGAAAATGAAGCCATTCAGTTAGAAGATGGTAGTGTGCTTGAACATGCCAATTGGGCTGGGGGAAGACAAAACTATTTGTGTGCAAGTCTAGCACCTAAGTATGTAAAAAGAAACTACACTGAAATCTTAAAACATATTGATTTGGATTGTGTATACTTAGACGTTTTCTCTTGTAATGAAATGGATGAGTGTTTTAATCCAGAGCATTTGATGACTAGAAAAGAGTGTATGGAATATCGAAGAGCTTGTTTTCAATTTATGATAAATAGAGGAATCATACCTTCGAGTGAAGAGTGTAGTGATTGGGCAATGCGTGAACTAGTATTTTCTCATTATGGGCCTTATGAATTTATGATGAAAGAAGAAAATGCGAAAAGAATGGGAATAGCAGTACCTTTATTTAATCTTGTGTATCATGATTGTTTCATACTTCCTTGGCCAATGGATAAAAAACAAGAAGACTATATGTTGTATGCGTTACTAAATGGTGGTATTCCATATGTCGTAAGAAATGCACCTTATGATAATGTGGATGGTAATTTTGGCTCCGATGGCTTATCCATAGAAGATCGAATTAAACGTGCAAATGTTGTTCTAGATTTTTATCAAAAAATCAAGAATGAAGAGATGGTTAAACATAGAATTATCAATGATCATATTCAACAGGCCACATTTAGTAACAACATCACAATTGAGATCAACACAAAAGAGAACACGTATAGAATTGTATGAAAAGATTAGGAATATTATTTCTTTTATTATTAACAGCTTGTACACAAGCACAACCCGAACTTAGAGAGACTAAAGAAGTTCAAGCATCAATACCATATTCAGATGAGGAATTGATTAAAAGCGCAAATGATCAAATTGAGGATGAACAATATTATGTGGATTCAATCACAATGCAGTCGGATACAGAAGTATGGTTTTCATTAAAGAATAAAGATTTAAACAAACAATATGTCTTTAAATATGAAAACAATGAATTAATTCCAGATAGATTAGTAGATAATGTACACTAAATGTATTGACTCAACTTTTAAGATGGCGTATTCTAAATTCAGTGATCGTTCTGTAGAAACTTGCGAAGCCTACAGGCGGGGAAGAACCTGCGGGTCTCTTCCTCTTTTTTTGTTTTTGAATTATATAAAATGGTTATATTTTATAAAAAATGAGTTCGTTTTCTTGACTGAAAATTATGCAAGAATATATAATTTTTTATATAGATTAGGTTGTTTTGGTTAGGGAGATACTTATGAATAGAATAATGAAAAGGTTTGGAGCGGTATGTATCAGCATATTCATCATATTCACACTGTGTATGCCTTGTTTGGCAGATGAAGCAGAAAAGACTATTCGCGTTGGATCTTTTGAAGATACTTTTAATTATGTGGATGAACATGGTGTAAGGCGTGGTTATGGATATGAACTAATGCAGGCTTTGGCTGGATATACAGGATGGAAGTTTGAGTATGTGAAGTGTGATTGGTCAAACTGTTTTGAAAAGCTTGAAAATGGTGAGATTGATATCATGGGTGATATTTCGTATACGGATGATCGTGCAGAAAAGATGTTGTTTTCTGAAGAGCCTATGGGTGAAGAAAAGTATGTTTTGTATGCGAATTTATTGGATAATGATATTGTGTCGTCGAATTTTAAGTCTTTGGATGGTAAGCGTGTGGGTGTGCTTATGGGTACAGAGCCTGAAAATATGCTTACAGAGTGGGAGAATAAGAATGGTATTCATACTGAGCATGTGAATATAAGTGGTAATAGTGATGTTGAAAAGAAATTGGCGAATCATGAAATTGATTGTTTTGTGTCTTTAGAAGAGTCGATTTGGTCTGAAAGAGGCATTTCTTGTGTAACTACAATTGGTAAGTCTGGCATTTATTTTGCGATGAATAAAGAGCGTAGTGATATTAAAAAGGAATTGGATTATGCGATGGGCCAATTGGATAAGGATAGTCCTTTTTTCAAGGCGGATTTGTATAAGAAATATTTTACTTTGGATTATACGCAGTTTTTAACGGGTGTTGAAAAGTCATATATTGAAGAACATGGTAGTATTCGAATTGGCTTTTTAGATAATGATCCAGTTGTCTTTTCTATGGATCAAAGGAGTGGTCAGCTTAGTGGTACACTCACTGAATATATCTCTTATGCAAGGGATTGTTTGGGAAATCATACGTTAGATTTTGATATAGTGGCATTTGATGATTACGACAAAATGATCAAAGCGTTACAGAATCATAAGATTGATGTGATTTATTATGCGAGTCGAAATCCTGATTTTGCCGAACAAAACAATTATGCTCTTACCAACACGGCTTGGACGTATAGTTTAATGGCGGTTACGGATAAGGAAAATTTTAATGAGGATGAAGTATATACGGTGGTTGTACCAAAGAACAAAGTCGCTTTGAAGCAGCATATTGCGTATAGTTATCCGCAATGGAAATTGGTGGATTGTGAAACGATGGATGAAGCTTCAGAAATGGTTGTGCATGGAAAAGCGGATTGTTTCATCATAGGTACGAGTCAGGCTTTATTGTTTGATAATTATAAGAATTTAAAGAGTATTCCTCTGACAAAAACGATGGAGGTTTGTTTTGCGGTTAAAGATGGTGATGCAACACTATTATCCATATTGAATAAGACGATAAAGGCTATGCCTTCAGATATGTTGACCAGTGCGATTGCGATGTATGAGAGTACGGCGGATAAGGTTACGTTTTATGGGTTTTTAAAGGATAATTTGAAAGAGGTTCTGGTCTTAGCGCTATGCATAATAATTATTATTCTCGTACTTTTACAAAGGGCTAGAATTGCTTCTGAAAATACGCAAAAGTTAAATGATAAACTAGAGATTGCACTTAAGAAGGCGGAGGATGCGAGTCTTGCGAAAACACAGTTTTTACATAACATGTCGCATGATATTCGTACGCCTATGAATGCGATCTTGGGATATTCAAAACTTATGGAGAATGAATTAGAGGGCAATGAATCTTCTAAGGTTTCAGAGTATTTAAAGAAACTTCAAAAGTCTGGTAGTGTTCTTTTGTCGATTTTAAATAATATTCTAGATATGGCTCGAATTGAGAGTGGTCGTATGGAAGTGGATGAAAACTATGCGAATGTTGAGGATGTTCGTCAAAGATTGTTTGAAATGTTTGAGGATGAGGCGAAGAAAAAGAATATTCATCTTGAATACAATATAAATGTAGTGCATACGCATATATTGACGGATGTGACAAAGGTAGAAGAAGTGTTTGTGAATATTTTAAGTAATGCCTTAAAATATACGCCTTCAAATGGACAAATCAAGGTAAGCGTGGATGAATTAGAATGTGATGAACCTGGATATATGATTGTTCGTACAGACATTACGGATACAGGTATTGGTATGAGCCAAGAATATCTAGAAAAGATTTTTGATGCGTTTACACGTGAAAGAACAACGAATACAAGTGAAATTTCTGGTACGGGTCTTGGTATGGCCATTGTTAAGAAATATGTGGATCTTCTTGGTGGAACAATCGATGTAAAGAGTGAACTTGGTAAGGGTAGTACTTTTACTATAACACTTAAGCATAAGATTGCGGATGCATGCTATTACCTAAAAGAAAAGAATGAAAATAGTGATTTAGATTATGAAGGTCTTGATGGTAAACATATTCTTTTAGCGGAAGATAATGATTTAAATGCCGAGATTGCGATTACTATTTTAGAACGTGCTGGACTTAAAATAGATCGTGTAGAGAATGGTGTTGAATGTGTGAATAAGGTCATAGAAAATCCTTGTGGAGCATATGACTTGATATTAATGGATATTCAAATGCCTAAAATGGATGGGTATAAGGCTACAAAAGAAATTAGAAACCTACAAGATAAGGATAAGGCTAGTATACCTATTGTTGCGATGACGGCCAATGCGTTTGAGGAAGATAAGAAAAAAGCATTCGATGCAGGTATGGATGGTCATATCGCAAAGCCTATCAATATTGAAGATTTGTTTGTGGTATTAACAGATATTATAAATAAACACAAAAGCTAGAGTCTTATGATTCTAGTTTTTTTTGTACAAAAAGTAAAATTTTTTAGAAAAGCCTCATTTTTTTACGTATTAGAGTATGTAGGCAAATTGATGTTTTGTATTTATTGCACCTAGTTGATTAAATAGTCAAATCCTTCTTTGTAGTTAATAAACTAAGATGAAATTGTTTCTTGTCCTATGACATAAAAGTGATGATAGTTCTTTCAAATATCGATACAAACTGAATTCAAAGATTTTTATAATGAATCATTGTTTAGTAAAGTAATCAAACTACAAAGAAATATACAAATCGACATTATGATATTTATAGTTCTAGGTGAACGGTTAAATGCCTACTAGAAAAGAGGTGCTCATGCGTAGCGCAAATTTATTAAATGATTTCGCCTTTAAGTATGTTTTTGGCGAAGATTGTAAAGAGGCCAATGATGCCTTAAAATCATTGCTCACGGTATTTTTAGAAAGGAAGGTTGAACATGTCGTTGTAAAGAATTCGGAAATGGTAAAAGACTATAGTAAAATGAAGAGTCCACGATTAGATTTATTAGTCGAATTTGATGATCAAACAACGGT
>NZ_CAKVMR010000043.1 GCF_934772795.1 uncultured Holdemanella sp. | reverse complement strand
TCTAAAATAAAACAGTTGATAATCACTGATTTGGATTATCAACTATAAGCACGACTGCCTGTCGTACAAAAAGACAATACATTTTGTATTGTCTAATCTAATTGATTCAATTGATTTTGATAATCCGTAATTTGAGAATTCAAAGAATCCACTTTTGATTGTGCATCCGTTACATCTGAATTTGCACCATCTAATTTAGTCTTTGCAGATTTCAACTTATTTTCTAAAGAAGAAGTATCTGAATTCTTTTGTGCAGCACTTAATGCCGATTTTGCATCAGCCAATGCCGACTTTGTTGTATTTACATTATCAACCAATCCCTGATGTTCAGCATACAACTGCTGTAACTCAGTATATTGATCTTGTGTTAATTCACTGTTTGGAATTTGTTCCAATTCACTACGACGATTCTCGCATGCCTGTAGTGCGCTTTGCGCATTGTCATAATCAGCTTGTGCGCTGATCACAGCACTTTGAGCATCACTTACACCACTACCTGCAGAATCAATCTGTGCCTGTAACGAATCCACATCACTTTGCGCATCCGATTGTGCCTTTTGTGCATTTTCTAATTCGGATTGTGCACTCAACAACTGCTTTTTAAGATCATTGATCTTTTGTTTCAACTGTGCCTTCTTTTCAGCAATTTCAGTGTTGTTGTTGTCTTTCTTTGTACTTGTTTTCTTATTTGCGCTCGCAAGCAATTCATTAAAGTTTTTGCCTGTAGCCTTTTCTAAGATTTCATCAATCTTCTCTCTTTGTTTACGCGTTAAACTGTTATATTTACTTTCAAGATTAACAATTTCCTTTTGATCACTTGAAGATAAAGAATCATAGTTATTCGCAAAATCTAATAATTCCTGATAATTCTTCTTTTGAACTTCTGATGTTTTTTCATCGGAACCAGACAATCCACCAGTCATTAGTTTCATACCACCAAATATCAATAATGAAACCAACAATACACCCACAACACCTAAGGCAACATACATTCCAGTTTTAGAATGGCTCTTTTTTGGTGCTGATTTCTTTTGGCTTGGCTCTTTTTTCTTGTTGATAACTTCTCTTTTTAGTTGAGGACCCTTACCCTCCTCCAACAAGGACTGAATTTCATCATCATCAATCACAACAGTTTGATTTGTAGAATCTGCTTCCTGTTTTAAATCATCTGCATTCCACATTACTGTACGTGTTGCAGAAAGATCTTCTTTAGGCTCATTTAAATCTTTCGACCCAACCACAAACGTATCTCCTAGTGAAGGTTCCACTTTTTTTGTTTGAAATGGAATTTCCGGTTCAGGTTTATGTTTTTCTACTCGACTACGAGTTTGATTCTTTGTGAATTGATCCATTTTTTGTTCTAATGTATCTTCCTCGTTTGTTTGAAATGAATCTAGTAATTGAGAAATCTCATCATTCTCATTCTTTCTTTTCTTATCCATAGTTTCTATCGCCCCTTCTAGACTATTTTACCAAAACCCCTTTGATTTGACCACTATGTTTTCTTGATTTGCCGCAATCCAAAGTGGATGTGCCGCTAAAACAAACATACAGTCAGGATGAATCAACTGCTTTGCGGCCATTAGTGTACTTCCCGTTGTACAAACATCATCCACCAACAGTATTTTCTTTTTAGGCAATGGATACAATTGTTTCAAGCCTAGCACATCCTTGATTTGTGATCTTTGCACTTTTGTAGCTGAAGACTGCTTTATATCCTTCTTTTTATAGAAAGGAGAATGAACAGAAACATCTAACGACGAATACATATCAATTGCCGGTTCAAACCCTCTTTCCATACGTTTCGCATCACTACTGCATAAAGTACAGACACAATATTTTTTAAAGGTCTTCTTTAAATATGAATGTTCACACAAAAAAATATCTTTTAATACAACATCCCTTTGTTCCTTATACTGAAAAAACAACCTTTCTAAAAACTCATCATACTCATAGAGAACATATAAAGGGACACCATCTATATTATAGACTTGTTTATGTATCTTAAAATTCTTTGAACAATCTGGACATATCAAAAGGTCATTATAAAAGAAAATCTCAAAATTGCGAATTTCACTCATTTTTTTGTGGCAACATAAACAGTATCGTTCATCTTCGTTATTTGACTCACACAATCTTTGATAGATTCGCTTGAAGCTTGACATAAACACACACCCTTTCCCTCTGGATCTTTAAAACTTCGTCCCACACGCCCAAAGATCTGAATAAGACTGGCCGTAGTAAAAACGGAATGATCTCCTTTAAAAACAACAACTTGAACGCTTGGAATCGTGATTCCTCTTTCTAATAGTGTGGTACAAACTAAAGCACTCAATTCTTTATTGCGAAAGCAATCTAAAATTTCATCTTTATTTTGTGTGGAAGAATGAATAAAATCTGTCTTCACAAATACATTTAGAATCATCTTCATCCACTTTCCATCATTTTTTCGAGGTACAAAAACCAATGTTTGTTTCCCCTCTTTTTGAAATTTTATGCACAAATAAATCACGATCCATACTTGAATAAAAATAGATACCTGTATCACTTTAGGTACAATCAACGGATGTTTATGTGGCCTTTCAAACAAACACACAAGCTCTATTTTCTTTTGTTTCACAAGTTCCATACTCTCTTTATCTGGTGTTGCACTCAACATTAATTTTTGACCAATACACGCCTGATTCGCAATGGCCTGTAACACTTCATTCCCCACAAAAGGAAAGGCATCCAGCTCATCTAAAATCAATAAATCAAAGGCATATGGATAGCGATATAACTGGTGTGTCGTACATACAATAAGGTCTGCATCTGTAACTTGGGTAAATCCTTGAGCAACTTCACATACGCTTAATTCAGGAAACGCTATCCGCAAACGATTTGCGATTTCAAGAACAACCTGTCTTCGACTAATCGCAAACCCTACTTTTTTTCCTTGAGCTAAATATCCACAGATACTTTCAAAACAAATTTCTGTTTTGCCTGGCACCTGTACTGGCGTAAAGTATTACGTCTTTTCCTTTACTTAAATATTGATACACATCATGACTTGCAGACTTTTGCGAAGCAGTGAGTTCATAATCAAGTTTAGGTTTTCCCTTCCACGTTCTATGCTTCAATTTAACCGGATTTATTTTTTCATTAACCTCCAACCTAGAAAAATCAATGCATTTACGACAATAATAAACTCCATGATCATACGCAAACAATTTAGGGTCTTCATTTTGACATCGATTACACTTCATATACTCTTATACGAAAAAAAAGTGCAAATTTTTGCACTTTATTTAAAAATTTCAGATTTTTTAATTCTTTCCGCTGCTTTTTGGATATCCTCAATATCTTGAACAAGAGCTAAACGCACATATCTTGTACCATGAACACCAAAAGCCTGGCCTGGCGTAACGACAACACCTGTTTTTTCCATCAAATCTCTTGTGAAGGCATATGAATCTTCATATTGGTCTGGAATTCTTGCCCATGAAAACATTGTGGCAGGACTCTTATCAATATGCCATCCTACCGCATCAAATGCTTCACATAGAGCATCTCTTCGATCTTGATAAGCCTGACAAGTTGAATGAATGCTTGCGCCTCCATGTCTTAGTGCTTCAATACCTGCATATTGTATAGGCAAGAAGATTCCATAATCCATATTTGATTTCAACGTATTGTAACACTCAATTACATCTTTATTACCAACACACACACCTAGTCTTGCACCGGCCATTCCATATGTTTTCGAGAAGGAATTCAATTCAATCCCTACATCTTTGGCTCCTTCAAAAGATAAGAAACTCTTTCCTACTTTACCATCAAATACAAGTTCACTATATGCATTATCGTGCAATACAACAATATCGTATTTTTTCGCAAATTGAATCAACTCTTCATAGAATGAATCTGGTGCAACAGCACAAGTTGGATTGTTTGGATAGGATACAATCATCATCTTCGCTTTTTTCGCGATTTCTTCATCGATTTGATCCAATTGAATGACATAGTTATTTTCTTGCAACAAAGGCATATATTCTACTTTAGCCCCTGCAATCTTTGGTCCATCACTAAAAATTGGATAATAAGGATCCGGTACTAATACAATATCACCTGGATCACACATAGCTAGAAACAAAGTGCTTAAAGCTTCTTGAGATCCTTGTAGACAAATCATTTCATCATTTGTAAGTTCTACATGATAACGGTTTTTATACCAGTCATGAATGGCAGATTTCATTTCAGGTAATTCATTGATTGCATACTTATAGTTTTCTGGAACCATAATCGATTCTTGTAGCACCTTCATAATAGATGGTTCAGGCGCAATATTTGGCGATCCAACTGAAAAATCTATTGTTTCATTCCCTGTTCTTTGCGTATAATCTAGCTTCATATTTTTCAATTCTGTAAATATAGAAGATTGAAATACATCCATTCTTTTAGCTCTTTTCACTTTAATACACCTCTCTATTTTTAATTTATTGTCTTTATTATAAACGTAGCAATAGAAGTTTTCAAATACCACAGTTATTTCTTGTGCACATTTGATTATTTTAATATAACCAAACAAGCTTGAAACGTCTATTTTAAAGGATATTTATTTTTAAATAACAGTTTTTTTATAACCAAAATAAAAAACAGTGCCATTTCTGACACTGTCATTATATTACTACTTCAAACCATATTTCTTGTTAAATTTCTCAATACGTCCCTGAGCAGCAGCGAAACGTTGACGACCTGTGAAGAATGGGTGGCAGTTACTGCAAGTATCTACACGTAATTCATCACCTTTGATTGTACTACCTGTTTCGAATTCTGCACCACAAGATGTACAGATACATTTAACTTTATGATAATTAGGATGAATTCCTTGTTTCATATCGATGTATCCTCCTTCCGCCTTAAGTCATATTGACCCAAAGTAAGTGCTATACAATTATAGCAAGCCTTTTTTCAAATCGCAAGATGTTTTTTTAAAATTGTGAATCATCTGCTTTATCAAACCATTCGCGAACCAATTGAACAGTTTCTTTTAAGCATCCAGATTCGAAAGGAACCTTTAATCCTGCTTCTTTTACAATTTTTCTGAATGGCAATGTTCCACCAATCTTACAAATGTGTTTGTAGTCTTCAAAAGCTTTTTCATCTTTCTTCTGAATACGAGCCCAGAACTGCAATGCGCATACTTGAGCTAATGTGTAATCAATATAATAGAATGGATCCATGAAGATGTGAAGCTGACGCATCCACCATCCACCTTTTTCTAGAATATCAATGCCTTCATAGTTTTTATGAGGTAAATATTGTTTTTCCAACTTTCTCCAAGTAGCCAATCTTTCCTCACAAGACATTTCTGGTTTTTCATATACTTCATGTTGGAAGTGATCTACCAAGACTCCATAAGGCAAGAACTTAACAGCTCCTGATAAGTGATTGAAATAATATTTATCAACATCTTCTTCAAAGAAAGATTTCATCCATGGATATGTGAAGAATTCCATAGACATCGAGTGAATTTCACAAGATTCATAAGTAGGCCATACACAATCAATTGGGAAGATATCCTTACTTGAATACACTTGGAAAGCATGTCCTGCTTCATGTGTTAGTACTTCAGCATCATGACTTGTCTTATTGAAGTTTGCGAAGATGAATGGAGATTGATAATTTGGAATAAACGTACAATATCCACCAGCTGCTTTACCTGGCTTTGAATCTAGATCCAACAATTCTCTATCTGTCATAAACTCAAAGAATTCACCTGTTTTAGGATCTAATTCTTGATACATCTTTAATGCACGTTTTACTAATTCTTCACGACTATATTTAGGTGCTGGGTTTCCTGAAGTGAATTCAAACTTTTCATCCCAAGCATGTAAAGTATCATAGCCCAAACGTTTTTGTTGACGAGCATACAACTCATTATCTAAAGGAACAACATCCTCTAATACTTGTTTACGATAGTTTTCTACATCGTTTTTATTGTAGTCAAAACGCATCATACGATAGTAACCAAGTTCGATATAATTTTCATATCCTAATTTCTTAGCCATACGCGTACGAACTTGTACTAATTGATCATAAACTTCACCAATTTCTTTGGCATGTTCTTCATACCATCCCCAATAAGCCTGCATAGCACGCTTACGAGTATCTCTATCTTTATCGTTTGTTTTTACTTCTAAAGCTGCAAGCGTGTATGTTTCACCATCAAATTCAATTTGTGCACTCGCAATGATTGCCTGGTATTTAGAAGCTAATTTATTTTCTTCCTGCATTTCTGGAATGATAATTGGATCAAATGATTTTTCTTCCATTTCTCTTTGTAAGAAATAAGTTTCGGGTACTTCTTTTTTTAATTCAGATACAAAAGAACTTGCCATTACAGCCTTATTACAATTCACAATATCTTCCTTTAATACTGGAAGCATTTCATTTAAGAAATCATTTTCCTGCGTATAATATTCATCTCTTGTATCCACTGTATGACGTACTTCAACAAGAGTTTGATTTGTATTGATATATTTATTAACATCATTCAATTCAACAAAAGCATTTTTGAATTCTTCATATGAAGCAGCATTTTTTAATTTTCCACAAATTGACTTTAATTGTGCCTGCAAAGCTGCAATATCCATATGTTCATATTTATAATCTGTAAATTTCATATCTTTCTCCTAAAAAAATAGAGAAGCCGAAAGCTTCTCGTATTATGCAAAGATGGCATTCCAACCAAATATTAATAAAGCTAAGATAGCAATCGCAGCTAATAAAATAGGCCAGAATGTACTACTAGCAGCAATTAACAAGGCAAGAAAATCACCTTTTTCTAGGCGATCCTCTTTACCTCTTTGTTTGTCTTTTTTTTCTAACATCTCACGCATTGTCGGGCGCTTAGACATTAGAATTCACCTCCAAAGTGACACTTAACGAAGTGATTTGGTTTAACCTCTTTCGTTGCTGGTTCTTGTTCACGACAAATATCTTTCGCAAATGGGCACCGAGGGTTGAATTTACATCCCTTAGGAATATTTACGTTACTTGGAATTTCACCTTGAATAACTTGCATTTCTTTACGTTTTGTAGGATCTGGTAAAGGAATTGCACCAATCAACGCTCTTGTATAAGGGTGTTGAGGGTTAGAATAGATTTCATTTTTATCAGCAAGTTCCATCATACTACCTAAATACATTACACCTACACGGTCAGAAATGTGTTTTACAACGGACAAGTCGTGTGAAATGAAGATATAAGAAATATTCTTTTCTTCTTGCATATCTTTCATTAAGTTGATGATCTGTGACTGAATAGAAACGTCCAATGCACTTACTGGTTCATCACAAATAATGAAACTTGGATCTAACGCTAAAGAACGTGCGATACCAATACGTTGTCTTTGTCCACCTGAGAATTGGTGAGGATAACGATAGCAATAGTAGCTTGGCAAACCACAACGGTCCATTAGGTTCTTAACATATGCATCTAGTTCTGGACCACGTTTGAATTTTCCGTGAGCAATTAATGGTTCAGCCAAAATATTAAATACAGTCATACGAGGATTCAATGAAGAATATGGATCCTGGAAGATAAACTGCATTTCTTCACGTAAAGCACGCATTTCTTTACGAGATTTCTTTGCGACATCTTCACCTTCGAAGATTACCTCTCCGCTTGTTGGTTCATAAAGACGAATGATTGTACGACCTAAAGTAGATTTACCACATCCTGATTCACCTACTAGACCTAATGTTTCACCTTCATATAAATCGAAAGTAATATCATCTACAGCCTTAACACATGGGTCGCCTTCTTTATATTTTCCTTTTTTTAGAGGGAAGTATTTTTTTAAGTGTTTTACTTCAAGAATTTTTCTTTTTTCTGCCATGACTATCCCTCCTGTTTCATTTCTTCTTCAACTTTGAAGCACCATACGTGGTGACGTGATTTAACTTTTGTATCTACTGGTTGCCCTTCTTTACAACGATCTGTTACATATGGACAACGATCTGCAAAGTAGCATCCTTTTGGTAAATACAATGGGTTAGGTACACTACCTTCAATTGTATTTAAACGTTTACCTTCTTCTGCTAATGAAGGCATTGAATTCATCAATCCTACTGTATAAGGGTGTTTAGGATTGCTGAATAATTCTTCTACTGGAGCTGTTTCAACAACTTTACCTGCATACATAACGTTAACGTTATCGGCAACCTGAGCAACTACACCTAAGTCGTGTGTGATCAACATGATAGATGTACCTGTTTCATTCTTCAATTTGTTCATTAAAGAAAGAATCTGAGCCTGAATTGTAACGTCTAGGGCTGTTGTTGGTTCATCGGCAATCAATAATTTTGGATGACAAGATAGAGCCATCGCAATCATAACACGCTGACACATACCACCTGATAATTGGAATGGATAGTTATCAACAACTTTTTCTGGACGAGAAATACCAACTTCTGCCAACAAATCGATTGCACGTTGTTTAGCTTCTTCTTTAGAAACTTCTTCGTGAGTCAAAATGTTTTCCATAATTTGATCCCCAACTGTAATAACTGGGTTCAAACTTGACATTGGTTCCTGGAAAATCATAGAGATTTCGTTACCACGAATATGACGAATTTGTTCGTCTGTAGCTGTTGCTAAATTTAAACCATCTTCATCACGATCTACATTTCCCATATATACGATTTTTGATCCAGGCATGATTTCTCCTGGTTCACTGACTAAGCCTAAAATAGACATGGCAGTTACTGATTTACCACAACCTGATTCACCTACGATCGCAAGTGTTTCATTTTCATACATTGTAAAGTGGTTTCCATCAACTGCTTTTGAATCACCTTTTTTTGTATGGAAGTATACACGAAGGTCTTCCACTTTAATTACTTTTTTATTTACAGACATTGTGTATCCTCCTTACTACTGTAATTCTTTAGGGTCAAATGCATCACGTAAACCTTCACCAATCAAGTTGATAGAGATTACTGTTAATAAACACATTAAACCAGCAGGCATCCATTCCCAAGGATAGTTTTGGAACACGTAAGAATCACGTGCTAAGTTCATTAAGTTACCCCAAGATGGAGTTGGCGCAGTAACACCCATACCTAAGAATGATAAACCAGCCTCAGTCAAAATAGCACTTGCCATTTGTAGTGTAGCATTTACGATTACTAAAGAAATAACGTTTGGAAGTAAGTGTTTAAAGATTTTTGAGAAATCTGAAATACCCAAAGCTTCACATGCTTGCATAAATTCTTGTTCACGCAAAGTCAAAATTTGTCCACGAACTAAACGTGCTAGTCCTGGCCATGATAATAAACCAATCAATAAGGATACAGTATACATTTTTTGACTCTGTGGAACCCACAACATTGTTGCGGCAACCGCAATGATCATTGGTGTAAATGGTAATGAATAAACGATTTCAGCAAAACGCATTAATAAGTTATCCAATTTTCCACCATAATATCCAGAAATACCACCAATTGTACATCCTAAGATGACAGTGATAACAGCAGCAATTACACCAACCATAATAGAGATACGTCCACCTAAGAATAGACGGAATAAGCAGTCACGACCTTGTTTATCTGTACCTAACAAGTGTTCTCCACCTGGAGTTAAGTTAGGGTTTGATAAATCATAGTCATTTACGCTATATCCAAGCATTGGTGGTATAACAATAACAGCAACAACAATTAAAATAAAGATAATCAAACCAGCCATGGCAACACGGTTCTGTCTGAACTTACGCCATGCTATGGTCCAAGGACCTATAGATTCGATTTTTTCGCCTGATTCTAATACTACAGCATCTTTTTTAGCCATCTATAGTTCCCTCCTATTCATCAACCTTGATACGTGGGTCAACTAATGTATAACAAACGTCAGACAATAAGTTACCTAACAACATCAATAAGGCACTAAACATCAAACAAGCCATAACTAAAGAGTTATCACGTTGGTTGATCGCATCAATTAATACTTTACCAATTCCTGGCCAGATAAATACAGATTCCAAAATTACGGCTCCTGAGAATAATGATGGAATGTATAATCCTAGTAATGTTACTAAAGGAATTTGTGCATTTTTAAATGCATGTTTGTAAATAACAGTCTTTTCTTTAAGACCCTTTGAACGTGCTGTACGAACATAATCCATGTTGATGACTTCAACCATAGAGTTACGTACATAACGTGAGAATGACGCAAATGAACTAAACGCCAATACGATTACAGGTAAAATTGAGTGTAATGCGATATCTCCAATTTCTTGGAAAATACTTGAGTAACCAAAGCTTGATAGCATTGTGTCACGCATTCCGTTGATAGGCATACCTGGAATCTGCAAACCAACGAAGAAAATTAATACTAGGGCAAAGAAGAATGTTGGAACACTTATTCCTAACAATGAGAATACAGTCCAGAAATTATCAAACACTGAACCTTTCTTTACGGCTTGCTTTATTCCCACTGGAATCGCAAAAATCAAAGCCACTATTAAAGAAACAACATTCAAATAGAATGTATTCCAAACATAGTCACCAATAATAGTTCCAACTGGTTTTTTAAGAGTAATACTTGATCCTAAATCTCCTGTACACATACGTCCAATCCAACGTACATATTGTTCAGGTAACGATTTATCCAATCCTAACAACTCACGAACGTGATCACGTTGTTCTTGTGTAACCTTTGAACCGGCTCCAAAGTAAGCTGTTACCTCATCACCTGGCATCGCCTTTACGGTACCGAAAATAACGATTGAAATGATGAAAAGGACAGGAATCATCGCTAAAATTCTTTTAATTACATACTTTAGCATAGTTATCGATCCTTTCTATCCACTAAATGCATATAAGAGCAAGTCAATACGGCTTGCCCTTAATTTTATAAACAATCCACGAGTTTTTAATGCAGACTATTTAACGTTGCCACGTTTCTGTTAATGAACATTTGTCCTTTAACATTCACTATTTTAACACACCTTTGTGCAATTTTTAAATTATTTTACAGTAATTGTATCCATTGATTGAGACCAGTTACGTAATGTTCCTGTTCCAGTCAAGTCAACTTTCTTATTGTAAAGGTTGAACATCATACCTGAGTAAACTGGCATGTATCCTGCATCATCAGCAGCCATCTTCATAGCTTCAACATAATCAGCTTTTGATTGTTCTGCACTTGCATCAGCACGAGCTTTTGTCAATTGGTCAACTAATGCTTGATCATTGATACGAGAGTAGTTATTTACAGCCATGTTATCTGGATTATTTGTATATGAATCATTAGCTGAAGTATCTTGGTTACTTGTAAATGAAGTAGCTAAGAAACACATATTCCATTCGCTATCGTGGCTTTCATCTTGAATGTTACTTAATAATGTAGAGAAGTCAACTGTAGTTTGTTTCAAATCAACACCTAAATCTCCCCAAGTTTTCTTAACCATAGGAATTAAAGTTTCAAGTACTGAGTTACCTTCTGAACATAAGAATTTGATTTCTAATTTTTGACCGTCTTTAGCACGGATTCCATCAGAACCTTTTACCCAACCAGCTTCATCTAATAATTGGTTAGCTTTATCCATGTCAAATGCATATGTATTTAATCCATCAATTGTTTCTTCATTACGAACTACAGCTCCACTGTTTTCTGATGCTGGGTTCCAGTATGCAGCTGGTACATATCCACCTTTAATTTTCTTAACTTCGTCACTTGCTTTTTTGTCCCATCCGAAGTATGAATCACAGAATCCTTGACGATCTGTTGCATACATCAATGCTTGACGTACAGCTTTGTCAGCTGTAGCTCCGTTATTAGCATTCATAGCTACGAAACCAACAGCACTACGAGTGTAGTAATTCATTGTGATATTGTCATCTTGACTAGCATCACTTACTTTAGTTGTTTCGATTACTTCTGGAATTAAATCAACAGTTCCTTTTTTCAATTCTGAAACTTCTGTAGAAACATCTGTTTTCTTAATAATGATTTGATCTACTTGGTATTGTCCATCTTCAGGTTTGAATTCTTCATTACGAACAAATGAAGCTCCGCTTGCTTTATCATAGCTCTTTATTTGGTAAGCACCAGAACCACATGATTCTTCTTGGTTCTTTTCAACAACTTTTACTTTACCTTGTTTGTATTTTGAGTAGTGATCTGCACTAGTGATTCCCATTGCACCAAATGTTGAAATTGCATCGATTTGAGGTGATACTAAGTGGAATACAACTGTATAATCATCTGGTGTTTCAATACCAGTTAATTCTTTAGCAGCTCCGCTATTATATTCTTTATATCCTACTAGGTTTTCCAATCCACCACCATTAGGACCAGCATAGCTTGGGTCAGCTAATGTTGTGAATGTAAATTTAACGTCTTTTGAAGTAACTTCAGTTCCATCACTGAATTTGTGTCCTTTTTCCAATTTGTAAGTTAATGTTAAACCATCTGCACTTACTTCTGGTAAATCTTTAGCCAATACTGGTTCCAATTCGTTATCCGCATTGTACTTTAACATTGATTCGTAGCATAAGTTTACTACATATTGGTCATAAGCACTTGATGCATATTGAGGTGTAAACTGACCAGTTAAACTTTGGTTTACAGATACAGTTAATGTTTTTGCGTCACTGCTAGATCCGCCTGAACATGCTACTAAAGTAGAAGCCATTGCTACAGATGCTAAACCAGCAACAATTCTTTGTTTATTCATTTCTCTTTCCTCCTATAGTCTGCTCACTATGTGTGAAGAAATTATACTATGTTAGAAACACGTTTTCAAGAGTTTAAGAAAGAAATTTACATACATTTTTTCATTTATGTATATTTTTCATGAACAAAACTCATCATTTTGTCTTTATATCAGGCATTTTCAATGTATTCGCTTTCATTTGGATTTTCGTATTTCATTTACAAACATTTGTCTATAATAGATGAATTTTTGTGTAAATAATGAAAACAAAGTTCATACAACATATCATCAACAACATATAATTTCACAAGATTAACCATAGTTATAAGGAATTTAAGGCTATGAATATAGAAATAAACCAATATTCATATCTCTCTTTTAAAAATAATAATAAACAAAAAGAAACCATTCTAGACGCCAACACTAGAATGGTTTTCTTAATTTATGATAAAATAGGCAAGAAAGAAGTGAATTTATGAATAAAGCATTATCTCATTTACATACAATCAATCAACATAAGTTAAAAGTTACTTGGCTTTGTTTTCGTTGTCACCTATATAAACAAGGTTTTCTCCATGATTTAAGCAAATACTCTTATATTGAATTAAAAACAGGTTTTCATTACTACCAAGGATTTCGTTCTCCTATAGATGCTGAAAAAGAAGAAAAAGGTTATTCATTAGGTTGGCTACATCATAAAGGAAGAAACAAACACCATTGGGAATATTGGCTTGATTTTGGTGTTAACGGTATTTACGCTTGTAAGATGCCTACAAATTATGTCATTGAAATGTTTTGCGATCGAGTCGCCGCAAGTATGATTTATCAAAAAGAAAAATACACAGACTCTAGTGCTCTTGAATATTATGAAAATGGACGAGGTAAAATTCTGATTCATCCTGAAACAGACGCCCTCATCCATCATTTATTAAAATACTTATCTGAGAATGGTTTAGATCAAACCATTCACTATATCATCAAGGAAATTAAAGAATAATTATTCTACAGTTACACTTTTCGCAAGGTTACGAGGTTTATCTACATCGCAACCTTTTTCTTTTGCGACATAGTAAGCTAATTCCTGCAACAAGACAGTTGCTGGAATACAACTTAGTAATGGATCTACATCGGGAATGCGGATCACATACTCAAAGCCTTCCGTATTTTGGTTTTGTGACGCAATCAAAATAACTTTAGCTCCTCGAGCAACCGTTTCTAAAATATTAGAAATTGTTTTTTGTGCAACACTAGGCTGCGTAGCTAACGCAATCACAACTGTATCTTTTTCAATCAATGCGATTGGCCCATGCTTCAATTCCCCAGCCATATATGCATCGGCATGTACATAAGATACTTCTTTTAGTTTTAATGCTCCTTCTAAAACACTTAAATAATCCAGTTGTCTACCAATAAAGTATGCATCTTTTTGATTCGTTAATAGTTTAGCAAATTCCGCCATTTTTTCTTCTTGTTGAAGCATTTTCTCCACCACTTCTGGCATTTGTTTCAACTGATTGATCATATGATTTTTACATGCCACATCCTTATTAAATAAAGATGCTAACTTTAAACATAGACATGCCAACAACACAAGTTGTGTTGTATAAGCCTTCGTACTTGCGACTGCAATTTCTGGTCCAGCACAAGTATATAAAACATAATCAGATAATCGAGCTAAACTAGAACCTAACACATTTGTCACAGATAGTGTTTGTGCTTCGTTTTCTTTTGAAAGTTTTAATGCGGCCAAAGTGTCTGCTGTTTCTCCAGATTGTGAAACAAAAATACATAGCGTATTTTCATTGATACGATAATTGCCATATCTAAATTCACTAGCACTTATACAATAAATTGGTTGATTGATCCATGTTCGCAATAAATATTGAGCATATAAACTCGCATGATAAGCTGTTCCACATGCGACAAAGTAAATTTGGTTGATTTTTGAAACATCTAAACCAGATAATTCTGGCATTGCCAAATTATTTTCAATATGCGCTCTTAACGTTTCTTTGATTACGTATGGCTGTTCATGCATTTCCTTCTGCATAAAAGTGTCATATCCACCTTTTTGAGCTGCACAAGCATCATATGAAATATGCATCCAATTTGTTGAAACAGGATCTCCAAAGAAATCATAGACTTCAATACTTCCAGGTTTTAATACGGCCATCTGTCCATCTTCTAAAGCGCAAATATCTTTCGTGTAATCTAACACAGCCGGAATATCACTAGCACAAAATGCAGATGTATCCGTTTTTCCTACAATCATTGGACTTTCTTTTTTTGCGACAAAAACGCAGTCCGGATAATCCGTACAAACTACGCATAGCGCAAAACTTCCTTGAAGATATTGCACACATTTTTTTAATGCATACATCATATCGCCTTGATAATAGTAATCCAACATATGAACAATAACTTCACTATCCGTCTGTGACTGAAAAGTATATCCTTGTTCTAATAAACATTCTTTGATTGATGCATAGTTTTCAATGATTCCATTATGCACAATTGAAATTGTTTCACTCTCATTTGTATGAGGATGTGAATTCATATTACTTGGAACACCATGTGTTGCCCAACGCGTATGTCCAATTCCTGTATGTTCAGGATGTTCTTTTTCTGATAACAGCTCTTCTAAATTGGTTAAACGTCCCTTCGCCTTATATGTTTCTAGATGGTGACTCGAAACTAATGTCACTCCAGCAGAGTCGTATCCACGATACTCCAATTTTTCTAAACCCTGCAATAAAAATGGTAAAGCACTCTCTTTACCTGTGTACGCTGTGATTCCACACATTATAAAAAAATCCTCCTATAAATTATTATCATGGAGGATACCAAATGGCTTTGTTCAATGTTCGCACATTGGTTTTGTCCATCG
This sequence comes from uncultured Holdemanella sp., assembly GCF_934772795.1. Lineage (GTDB taxonomy): Bacteria > Bacillota_I > Bacilli_A > Erysipelotrichales > Erysipelotrichaceae > Holdemanella. The sequence goes on along the minus strand of NZ_CAKVMR010000043.1, from coordinate 2,601 downwards.
TTAAAGGTTGTATCAACCTCCAGACTACCCGCCGAATCTTTCGATAAGTCTGGTCCTCGTCAACTAAATACTTAGTCCTGGCGCTATTTTTTTACTACATCTCCATGAATAATGAATATTATACAAAAAATGGGACATTTGTCAAAAAAAGAAGACTTACTCTTCTTCGACTAGATTCAATAATTCTAGCACTCGATTTAAGTCTTCTTTGTTTTCATAATGAATAGAAATGGCATTTTTACTGATAGATACCGATGTTTGAAAGAATTCCTGAAGCTTTTCTTTAGCTGCCTTCACATAAATATCTTCTTTTGGCTTTTCCACCGGTTTTTTGTTGTTGGTATCCTTTACAATTTGTTCTACCTTACGCACAGATAATCCTTGATCAATAGCTTGTTTTGCGACTTTACGCATACTCGCCTCTGTCTTAAGACCTAATAAAGCTCGCACATGCCCCATGCTTAATTGTTTACTTACAACATATTCCTGTACATCTTCAGGTAATTTCAATAGTCGTAATAAATTTGTGATGTGTTCACGTGATTTTCCGACGCGATGAGCCAACTGCTCTTGTGTATATCCTAAGCGTTGAATCAATTTTTCATAAGCTTTTGCCTCTTCAATTACATTTAGATCTTCACGCTGAATATTTTCCAATAAAGCAATTTCCATCATTTCCTGATCATCAAAATCAACAATGATTGCTGGAATATCTTGTAATCCGGCAAGTTTTGAAGCTCTTAATCTTCTTTCACCGGCAATCAAATCATATCCTTGGATACTCTTCTTAACTAGAATGGGTGTAAATACACCATGTTGCTTAATAGATGAACTTAATTCTTTTAAAGCTTCATCATCAAATACTTTACGAGGCTGATATGGATTTGGACGGATCTCATCAACAGGAATTTTTGACTGTTCCTGACTCTCAACTTCCATATCTCCATTTTGAATATCGTCTAACACCTTAGAAACGTCTTGGCCAAAAATACTAGACAAGCCCTTTCCTAAACGAGCATTATTTTTATTATCCATGACTATGCCTCCTTTGAATTACGTTTTAGTACTTCTTCAGTTAAACCAGCATATGCCTTGGCTCCTGTACTTTTTGGATCATATTCAAAAATGGACATACCACGGCTAGGTGCTTCCGATAATTTTACATTTCTCGGAATAGAATTTTGATATACAAGCTTACCAAAAGTTTGACGCACATCCTGCGAAACTTCTACGCTTAATCTTGTTCGAATATCAAACATTGTTAATAAAATACCTTCAATTTTTAAATTTCGGTTACTTGTTCTTTGGACAAGACGAATTGTGATCAACAACTGCGTAACTCCTTCCAATGCATAATATTCACACTGTACTGGAATCAAAATGCTGTCGGCTGCTGTTAATGCATTGGTATTCAATAGTCCAAGTGATGGTGGACAATCAATAATAATGTAATCATATTGATCTCGAATAGGTGCAATGGCTTTTTTCAATAATTCTTCTTTACCTGCTTCCATCTTATCCATGTCTAAATCAGCTCCAGCTAAATTAATATTGGCTGGAACAATATCGATTCTTGGATTCATTTTAGGTACAATGGCTTGCTGAATAGGAACTCCCTCCATTAATACGGAGTGAATTGTAGCTTGTGAATTGTTTTGATTCGCATTTAACCCTTGTGTTGCATTCCCTTGTGAATCGAAATCAATCAACAATACTTTTTTCCCTACATGTGCAAGTCCGCTTGCTAAATTTATAGATGTTGTAGTTTTACCTACTCCACCTTTTTGATTCGAAATTGCGATAACTTTTCCCATACTCAACCCTCCAAAGGTTTTTTCTTGATTTGACCATACGCTCTAGGATATTTATTTGGCGTATGTTTTACCTTTTTAAAATATAAATTAATACGTGTTGCATCCTCTTCAATCATAAATTTTTCTTCATCGATCAATTCAACACCTAATGTATCAATTGCCTTTTGTGCATTGATCAACTCTTCGTGACCATTCTTACCTTTTAAAGCCACCATTGTATGATCCATCTTCACAAAAGGAACACAAAGTTCTAATAAAATAGATAGTTTGGCAACCGCACGCGCACTGACCACGTCAAAACATTCACGTTTTTCTTTTGCCAAATCTTCAGCTCGAACATTTAATATATCGAGATTTTCCAAGTTCAATTGAGTTTTCACTTCATTTAAAAAACGACAACGCTTTTGTAAAGGCTCCACCAATGTCATATGAACATGTGGAAATGCAATCTTTACAGGGATACCTGGAAATCCTGCACCTGAACCAATATCACACATTGTTTCGAATTTAATATTTGAGAACGGCATAATTGAATCATAAAAATGCTTCTCCCATACTTCTTCTTCCTGTGTAATTGCCGTTAAGTTCATCTTCTCATTCCATTCAACAAGAAGTTGCATATATTTTTCAAATTGATTCATTTGTTCTTCATTTAATTGGATGCCGGCTTCTAAACAAGCCTTTTGAAATTCTACTTTAGTCATGAAAACCGTCGAGTAGACTTTGTCTCGACATTCGCTCCTTTCATCAATATAAATTAATTTTAGCGATGAGAGGTTTAAGTCTC
>NZ_CAKVMR010000042.1 GCF_934772795.1 uncultured Holdemanella sp. | reverse complement strand
TTTGGTGCATACTCGTTAGCGAGCTGTTCTGCATAAATTTTATCTGTATTCATGGCTCATTGCCTCCTTTATTTGATGACTCTATGATATTATCAACGGGAGGAAAATTGAACAACACAAAGAGGATTTTGTGTTGAATTCAAAAACTCACAAATTCCGATTTATATTTCTGAATAAAGTATATATGAATAATCAGCGGATTGAAACTTCCTGCTAGTAAATTCTTATATTCAATGTGCAATCAGCATACACCCTGTTTGCTCGTCAAGAAACACAAAAAATCCGTAAGCTTTCTTCCGGGATTAGAAAGTTAACGGATCTTTTTTATATACAGTGCGATAAACTTGAAGTTATCAATATCTTATTCGTAATCAACTCGCTCGATTTTGAAGATTACCGGACGTGTACCATCTGAGCAGCAGGTAATCATTTCATTTTCGTTTTTCATCCAGCATTTCATAATGGAGCCGCCTTGTAAGCCAGTGTAAATATAACGTGAAATAGCATCCCATGCTTCCGAGCAAAACGGCATTTTCGGACCACCAGCAATAGTATCCTTGTTGCCGTTTGTTTTAACCAATGTGTTCAACCCCATATGCCAAAAGTCATCCCGCTCATCGTCACGGTAAAAAACGAACTCATCGCCCACATTATAACAAGGACAGGCACCAGAAGCAGGATCTGCACAGTATTGCTGTTGCAATTCAGGATATAACTTTTTGTCTAAAACTGTTACTTTTACTTTATGTTTCATTATCTTTTCCCCCTAAAAAATTCTGATTTATTTATTACATTACGTTAATTACTCTACAGTAAACGCTGTCCATTCAATGTGGTCATATTCCATCACATCATTCGCTTTTTTCATTCCCAATTTTTCGTAAAATGCAATGGCATTTTTATTCGCAACCAAATATACAGCAATATCCTTTTTACCGCCTGCTAAAGAATGTGCTGTTTTTATCAATTCCGTACCGATTCCCTGGTGTAAATAGTCTCTGTCTACACCTAAATCAGTTATATAAAGCCAATAGGCATAGTCAGTCAATCCAAATAAGACGCCAACAATTTGATTATCCTTGTTTCTTGCAACAAGACTAATTGATACATGATTAACCAGCTTTGCTATCCTTTTTTCGAACCGTTCCTTCGGATACTGTGATCCTAGATCCGTACGCTTTAAAAATTCAATATATTCAATTGAAGATAGTCGCTCTTCCTTAATCTGTATGTCTTTGCACATAAGTGTTTCCTCCATAAATTCCAGATTATCTAAATCTTTCGTATAGGATATCTACTAACCTCTCCTCAAAACAAGAAAAGTGATTATTTTAAACATTATTCATTCTAAGTCTAGGCATGATATCAAATCCGAACTTTTTCTACATATATTTATACATTTATAATACGCATTATACAATACAAAAAGTGGCTTTCATCTCCATCACAAGCTATGAAGATGAAAGCCACTTAATACCACAAACCATTATAAAGTAGCCGTCGATACACCGACTCCCACTCCAATTATGATACAGTTTGCATTTCTTATTTATTCTGTTACCTTTTCAATCTAATCTTAATATACATCTTTTTAGAGTACTGCACAAATTTTTTCCAATCAACATGCCCATTTTCTTAAAGATTATAATTAATTTCTTTTCTCAATACACTGTCTTGGACAGATTTCTGCACATCTTCCACAATGAAGACAATGATTTTGATTGATTGATACTGGAATAGAAGATATATCTATGCACTTTTGTGGACATACTGAATAACACAGTTTACATCCAATACATTCCTTTCCAACATAATATCCTGTCTGAACAACTTCTGCTTTCCCGATTGTTATAGTATCCCTCACAATATTTGATGGATTACTGATATCAAAATACTCTCCCTGCGCCTCATATAGCTGAAACACTTCAATTGCATCTTTCGTATCTCCAGGATAGATTTTCTTCATATATGGATTTTTTTCAAACATAATATCAAGATTCTTTTTTTTGATATTCTTTATTTTTCCACGCAAAGACACCGCAATCTTGTCTTTTGTCGCAGATATTGCCACATACTGCTGTTCCATTAACTGCTCATAAAATGCTTTTCCCGTTGCGGTAAGAAAATACACACCTTCTTCATCATAGTACATCATATCTATGATTCTTGTCTGAGGATGTCCGTCTGAACCTATTGTAGCAACTGTAGTTGAATGAATTTCATTCACCAGAATATTAAGATAATCCATTTTTGTCATTTCACAGTCTCTCCTTTCAGTATCCACGTAAGTTTTTTATATATCAACATGGCAATTGCTCCAATTATTAATCCTTTTAAAATATTAAATGGCAATGCATTGAATAGCACAACGTCTAGCTTGGTCTTGATAAAAGGCACAAACTCACCAAACGATGCAATCAACTGTTCCAATGGCATAAACATTTCAAACAACGGCAAAAGTATAAAATAATTTACAATTGCTGCTACTATTCCCATAACAACACTTGATATGACACATGCCCACATCGCCATTTTCTTAGTCTTTTTATATTTGTATATAAAACCAGCAGTCAACACATAGGATGCCCCCATCAAGAAATTGGCAAGTTCACCAATTCCTCCTGTTGATGTTGATACAAGTTGTAATATATTTTTTATCAATTCAATCATCACACCGATTATCGGTCCAAACGCAAATGCTCCAATCAATGCAGGTAAATCAGACAGATCCATTCGTGCAAACGATGGACTCAAAGGAACCGGAAACTCCAAAAATGCCAACACATATGACATAGCTGCTAATAGAGCCGTCATTGTTATTGTCCTTGTAGAAACCAGATTTCCTCTTTTTATATTAGTTGTTGTATTGTTACTCATAAATCTCCTTTTTGTACGATATGCCTGAATTTAAAACAACCCGCAGGACGGGATTTCCTACGGGACTTGCTTTATCATATCTTCTCTCATCCGGACTTTACCGTCGGTTATGGAATTACACCATATCAGCTTTTGCTTGCAGACTATACTGCCGGTCAGGAATTACACCTTGCCCCGAAGACTGTAATTTATCTGTTATTAGAATTCATATGGTGGATTTCCAGAGAAATCAGCGATTACACCATGAGGATTTTCAAGATAGAATACCTCAAAAATAGGATTATCCGCTGTCTGGTACTGTCCCTTAACGATAGGGTTATTCATACATCCTTCCTTTACGCTCATGTTGTTCTCAAATACGGCTTTACCATGAAGACGAATCCAAGCGTATTCAGGTGATGATACTGAGACTTCTACCTCAGGATTTTCCTGCATATCTTTATATACGTCCTTTGTGTTGTTGGTACAGAACCAAAGCTTTCCATCTTGTTCAAAGCAGAACATGAATGGACGACATTTTGCCTTACCATCTGTTCCAACTGTTGCTAAATACTGAACTGGATTTTTCTGTAAAAATTCTACTACTTTCTGCATTTTAAATTACCTCCTATATTTGTTGTAACATCACTTGTTACATCTTACAATCACACTATAACATTCCTTTGTTGTAATGTCAATGGTTACATCTGATTTTTGCAACTTTTTTTTACAGTCGTAAATTAATTATGCCAAGAAAAAAAGGCTTCGGATATCGTGATCCAAAGCCTTCTGTCTGCTACTCTTTGTCTATATATACTGCAATGTCTCTTTTTACATCAGCAAGTGTCATTTCTGAAAGTTTTTCCTCCATTGCCCTCTGCACCTCTAACAATCTCATATCAAGAACATGGTGAATATTCTTTCCTACCGGACATTTCTGATTGGGATTCTCATGAAAATGAAACAATTCTTCATCTGGTGCACATTCCACTGCTTTATACACATCAAGGAATGTTATCTGTTCCAATGGTCTGGTAATTGTTACACCGCCAGTCCCTCTTGCAACTTCAATAAGACCGGCAGCCTTTAACTGTCGCAATATTTTACGGACAATCACAGGATTGGTTCCAATACTGGCCGCCATAAAGTCACTGGTCATCTTCTGGTCTGAAAATGTATCTATACAAGCAAACATATGAATTGCCATTGTAAATCGGCTGGAAATCTGCATTATTAACACCTCTATTTGAGAGTAATCATATCAAAAAATAGATGTAAATTCAATGGTTACATTATCATTAAAAATCGAGTTTAAACATTTGTTCCCTGAAATTTAAGCCTAAGCATATCTCTGTAATAAGCATCAGAACTATCTAAGTCAAAAACCATCAGTCCTACACGATAAATTCTTCCACCCATATATAGTTAGCTACTATTTCCGTTTCCATGTCATTACATACTCTTTTTCTTTGGTAGCTTCATCAAAACCACTATTCTGAATCTCAAATCCTTCTCTTTGATAAAAAGCTATTGCCCGTACATTCTTTTGATATACATTCAAAAATAATTTGTTTCGTTCATTTTTTGCATAATTTAGAAGAGCTTTTCCTATGCCATGCGATCGCATTTCATTCGAAACAAAAATACCCTCAATATATTCATCGTTTAGCCCTACAAATCCCTGTATTTCTTGATTCTTTTCATAAACATAAACAGTTGCCTGCAGCAGCAATTCCTTCACTAATTCAAAATTATTTTGCCAATATTGTGAAGAAATAAAATAATGTGCTGTCACATTCGTGTCCAACCATATATCTGCAACCCTATTTATATCTGCTTTTTGTAATTCTCTAATCATAATGATTGATCTCCTACAACCTCAAATTATACAACAAGGACTGATTTCTCAGTCCTTGTTCATCAATGCGTATGCATACTTTAATACTTTGGCACCATCCATACGACCATAATCTTCCATCGGTATGACTCCAACTGGAATGTGTTTTACTGCCATTTTTTCTTTGATTCTTTTTTCCATGTAACGAATTTGAGGACCCATCAAAATAACATCAATGTGCTCCTCATTTACTTTTTGATCCACTTTCGATACAGGAATCGCAAAGATCTTATCCTTCTTTGACACCTCCTGCATTTTCGTTACTAAAAGACTCGTGCTCATGCCTGCCGCACAAGCTAATAAAATTACTTTTTGTGCCATATTAACGATTAATTGAACGAGCCATCATAGATACGGTATGACGCACTCCTCTTACAGCTTTACTAATAGCCATAATATTTTCAACTGGAGCCACTCCACCATATCCTGCATCTCCAATATGCTGAATATCAACACCACAAATCTTATTCATGATAGCGATATCCTTAATTGTATCTGTATCCGAACCTTCTTGACTTGTACCAATCGCAGAAAGAACTAAACCACCACAAGAATGCACTTCTTTACAAACAGCTTTTAATTCATCCATGCCAAATCCAGGAACTGTTCCTACAGCGGGAACTAAGATCACATCCGCCCCTGCCTTTACAAAACGTTTTGCGATTTCTAAATCTGCCACTGGCTCATCCGATCCTGCACCATGCATTTTACCCGCAATAATCAATCCAGAGAAATTCTCTTTTGTGAATGAGATAGCTTTTTCGATTTGTTCATTCGTTACACCCGTACCTGGATTACCAGTTAGACATACAAAGTCAAAGCCAACTTCATCTAAACGCTTCACTGTTTCTAAATTTAACTGACGACCCTTCGCGATATCTAAACGATCCTCTAACATTTCAGCATCCAAATCTACTGGCTCTAAATTGACTCCGACTGGACGTCCTACTAAACGATGTAGTTCATCTACAAAGTTATCTTTATCATGTTTCAAACCAAAGATGTATGGATTTAAAACATCTAAACAATTCAACAAAATCATATCCGCCCCAAAAGCTCTGGCAATCTCCGCATTAGTGATATCTCCAATAAAACTTTCTCTTGGCGCTACATTTTCAGACAAGATGACACGCCCCTCACTTGCCTTAATACTTTGTTTTAATTCTTGTGCATTCATACTTAGAATTTCTGAAGCATTTGCACTAATCAATCTCTTCATAACTTACTCCTCAAAATCTCCGTGACATTTTGCCACGCATTCTTACTCTTTTGTTCTGTACAACCCTTATAAGCACCTAAATAAGGTGTAAAACCAAGCCTTGAATATAATTTGATGGCACCATAACTTTGAGATTGTGTTGCCAAATACAATGGATACTTGCTAGGAATCAAGTCATACATCATGCATAGTTTAGTCAGCATAGCCTGCGCAAGCTTTTTTTAAGAACTTATACTAATACCTTTAATCTATTAAACTAAAAGTTATTCATTTAATTCAGCCTCAATTTCTTCAATGGTAGGCATACTACCTCTGAACTCTTCTGGTATAAGTTTAGATAATTCATAACTAGAAATACCAAGTGGCTGGCTAGTAGATTCTAATGCATATTGGGCTTCTATTTTATCCATATCTTTACAAATCAATAGTCCCAAAGTAGGGTTATCAGCTTCTGTTTTCATCTGATGATTAACAGCCACAACATAAGTTCCCAATTGACCTGCATAAGAAGAATCAAATTTTCCTGTCTTTATTTCTACAACAACATAGCAATGTCTTTGCGTATTGTAAAATAGCATGTCTATGAATTTTTCAGTATCTCCTACCTCAATTCTCACTTCCTTACCCATATAAGCAAAGCCAGTTCCTAATTCCATAAGAAAATTATTAACTTTATCTATAAGCGCAATCTTTAGTTCTTTTTCATCATACCTTTCACGCAAAGTCAAAAAATCAAAATTATATGGATCCTTCGTAATTGCTTGCGCTAAATCGCTCTGCTCGATTGGAAGTGTATTCGAAAAGTTAGTTATTGCTTTACCCTGGCGTTCATACAAATCCGTCCCTAAGAAGTTTAGCAAAACATCTCTTGACCAATTGTTTTCAATAGTCTTTCTAACATAAAACAATGCCTTTGCAAAATCCCCCTTGCATTTATCAAGTATTACTTTGTTATGTCCCCATGGAATTCTAAAAATGATTTGTAAATCATCCCCAACTCGGGGACAATTTGCATCTGTAATCAATTTATCCTCAACCTGAGGACCAATCATTGCGTCAGGATACATCTCATAAAAATATCTCATATATTTCAAATTTGTTGGAGAAAATGATTTCACATCTGGCAAAATGGATTTTAAATCATCACTCACAGTTTTATAGAATCTTGTTCCATACCCGAACTGTTCACTCATAGACGAAATATCTTTACCAAGCTTCCAATAAAATCTTAGCATCTCATCATTTATCTTCATAGAAGCCCTGATTTGGCTTCTCCTAAAATCAGTGGATATCCCGACGATCCACTCTTTATATTCATTGTCTAACTTAATCAATTCACTCATATATAATCCCTTCTGATTTATCAATTAAGCTTTGCAACGCAAAATCTCTGTGACATTTTGCCACGCATTCTTACTCTTTTGTTCTGTACAACCCTTATAAGCACCTAAATAAGGTGTAAAGCCAAGCCTTGAATATAACTTGATAGCACCATAACTTTGAGATTGTGTTGCCAAATACAATGGATACTTGCTAGGAATCAAGTCATACATCATGCATAGTTTAGTCAGCATAGCCTGCGCAATCTTTTTATGTTGAGCCGATAAGCCAACAGCTACATAATGAACGCGAAGTCTACTCTCTTCAAAGTCATTGCCATACCAAAGTCCAGCACTACCAACTAATTCATCCTTTTCATTTGCGACAAATAAGAAATGCTTAGAAAAGAAATCCTTATCTCTTGTCACCATACTATCCCATTTCTTTCTTGCCTCATATAGATTTTCAAATAAACAAACCTCTGTTTGTAGCTTGCACCAAGCTTCTTTTAAAGATTCATCAAATTCAACATAATGAAATTCCGGATTTAATTCAATCTCTTTACGAATGGTCTTTCTAGCCATCACCATCAATACTTTTTCATAAGGAATACTTGTATCTAATACTGTCATGTCATTCTCCATTTCTAGAATAAGTATAACATAATCTAGCACATTTTAAATGTTATAACATTTACTTGACTTCTCTTTTTTTCCGTTCTAGAATGAAACCGTAAAAAAGAGAGGTAGAAAATTATGAACAAAACACAACTCGCAAATTATTTTGACCACACATTCTTAAAACCATATGCCACTGAAGCTGATCTTACTAAATTATGTAAGGAAGCAAAAGAAATCGGTGCAGCTATGGTTGCGATCAATACAACTTGGACAAAATTCTGTAAAGAACAATTAAAAGGAACAAACGTACATGTAGGAGCTGCCATCAGCTTTCCTTTAGGACAAGCTGGTCTAGCATCTAAAATTGCCGAAACAAAAATTGCGATTGAAGATGGAGCTGACGAAATCGATTATGTCATTGATATTGGACAAGCTAAAATGCACCACTGGGACTACATTAAAGAAGAAATGGAAAGCATTGTTTCGATTTGTAGAGAACACAACGTTATTTCAAAAGTCATCTTTGAAAATTGCTACTTAGAAAAAGATGAAATCAAACAAGTTGCATTAATTGCCAAAGAAGTAAAACCGGACTTCATTAAAACAAGCACAGGCTTTGGAACTGGCGGAGCCACTTTAGAAGATGTTAAATTAATGGTTGAAACCGTAGAAGGACAAGTCAAAGTCAAAGCAGCTGGAGGCATTCGTGACTGGGCAACATGCAAAGCCATGATCGATGCAGGTGCCCAAAGAATTGGAACAAGCTCATCACTAAAAATCTTAGAAGAATTTGAAGCCGAGGCAAAATAACATGAAACCATTTCTTTTAGAACCTATTCCTGATTATACAATTTGGGGAACCAATCATATCTCTAAAGCTAGAGGTATCGATGAAGACTATGGAACTTGGTGGGAAGTCAGTGCCCACCCTTATGGTTCAAACAAAATTGTTGGAACCAACAAAACATTAATGGATGTCATCCAAGAAAATCCAGACGAAATATTAGGAAAAGGCTATACGCTTCATGAAACATTACGATTGGCTTATCTAGACACAAAAGATGCTTTAAGCATTCAAGTTCATCCTGAAGATGACTATGCCCTAGAACATTCAAATGATTATGGAAAATATGAAAGCTGGTATATTCTAGATGCCAAACCAGGCGCTACTCTAGTTGCCGGAACAACAATCAATGATGCAGATGAAATCAAAAATGCATTAATGAACAATGATGTTGAAAAATATCTAAATAAAGTCGAAGTTCATAAAGGAGACTACATCATCATTCCTAGTGGTATGCTTCATGCCTTAGGAAAAGACATCTTAGCTTTAGAAGTAGGTACAAACTCGAACACAACCTATCGTTTCTATGACTACAACCGTAAAGGAAAAGATGGAAAAACACGTCCTTTACATGTCAAAGAATCATTTGATGTCACAGACTTCAATTTAAAACCTACTTTTGTTCCACAAAAACATGAAACACACCGAATTGGAGATTGTCCTAACTTTACCGTAGACGAAGTCTATGCAGATACAGACATCGACTTAACATGTAAAGAACACTACATGATTCTATCCAACATTGATGCAGATTGTACAATCGTATGGAACAACGAAGAAATTGTACTACCACAATATGACAGTCTATTTGTACCATTCGCATCTCAGAAGATCACAATCAAACAAGGAGCACACCTATTAGTGTCAAACCCTAGAAAGGACTAATTATGAAGACAATTTTAGTTACCGGAGCCAACGGCTATATCGCAAGTTTAGTAAGAGCTCATCAAAAAGATAACTTCAACTGGATCTGCATGACAAGAAAGGATGCAGACCTTACAAATCCTGAAGACGTAAAAAGATTTGTAGCATCTCAAGATTTTGACATTTGTTTTCACACAGCCGCCAATGCGACAACTGCATTCTGTAATGAACATCCCGATTTAGTTCATAAAATCAATGTCGAAAGTACACAAGCTATCATTGATTGTTGTAAAGAAAAAGGCGCTAAATTGATTTTCTGTTCCACTGAACAAGCCTTCAACGGAAAAGAAAATCGTGGTCCCTTTAAAGAAGACGAACCATTAAGTGCTGTGACTGTATATGGACAAAATAAAATTGAATGTGAAGAATTGATTCAAAACCAATTGGATGATGCGATCATCTTACGCTTTACATGGATGATGGGACTAAGCTATCCAGGTATTAAGGCAAGTCCAAGCATTATAAAAAATGTCATGAATGCTCTAATTAGCCATACTCCAACATTATTTACTGTGAATGAAAAACGCGGTATGACCTATGCCAAGCATCTAGCTACTCAATTTGATAAGATCACAGAACTTGAACCAGGCATTTATCATGTGGCATCCAAAAACACTATGACTACATATGAATCCGCAAAATATGTAGCTAAAGCTTTAGGTGCAAGTGATGAACTCATTGAAGAAATCATTTTACCAAACAACGAACGCTACCAAGATCGATTCAGAGATTATCGTTTAGATAGTGAAAAACTAGAAAGTCTTGGAATTCATTTTGCGACATTTGAAGAAGACGTAAATGAAATTTTAATGGATTTTGGATGGAAGAAAAGTTAGAATAGTCTATAGGAGGCTATTTATGACTATACTTGAGGAAAACGTTAAAAAATATTACCAAAACGGATACAACTGTTCAGAAACACTACTTCATGTCTGCAATGAAACCTATCAATTAGATATTTCAGAAGAAGACATGAAAATGATGGCTGGATTTGGTGGCGGCATGTTTATTGGAAGTACATGCGGTGCATTAGTCGGATCGGTTGCTGCCCTATCAAAAATGGTTTGTAAGACAAAAGCACACGAAATGTTACCAGAATTAAGACCGTTAATTCAAAAACATACACGCAACTTTAAAGAACTATTAGGCAGTCTAGATTGTGCCCACATTAAACCAGTACATCACAGTACAGATCCAAACATCAAATGTATGAACACTTGTTTATTAGCGGCAAAAGCCCTAGAAAAAACAATTGAGGAAGAACACCTATTATAGGATTCTTCCTCTTTTCTTATATTCGTAATAACCGATCTACTCGATGAATCAAATCTTGTTGAATACTAAAATCAACTTCGATTCCATCCTCTTTATATTCCTGCTTATGCACCTTACCATTGGTATGAATATAGTCAAGTACACTGACCTTTTCATAAGGAATCACAACATGCAAAGTTTCCATATGAAATAATTCTTTTTCAATTTCCTGCTTTAAAAATTCAATACTCGATTTTTCTTTGGCACAAATATAAATACGATCCTCTACTCGTTTTGGATATTCAATATTTGTCTGATCACACTTATTGTAGACATACAAATATGGAACTTTCTCACAACCAATCTCTTTTAATGTTTCTTCACACACCTGAAGTTTGCTGTCCTTATGTTCATTTGAAATATCCACGACTTTTAAAATCAAATCCGAAACCACCGCTTCTTCAAGTGTAGAATGAAAGGCCTGCACTAAACTATGTGGTAAATCACTAATAAATCCAACTGTATCACTTAAAGTAAATACATTATGATTCTCTGTTTCAATTTGACGTGTTGAAGTTGTCAAAGTCGCAAACAACATATCCTTTTCAAATACCGACTTTTCTTCATTCACAAACCCATTCATAATACTCGATTTACCAGCATTCGTATACCCTGTAAGTGCTACACTTTTGATCATGCCCTTTTTACGCTGATTACGCTGCACACTTCTTTGCGTATGGATCTTATCCAATTCTTTTTCGACAAAATGAATCTTACCCTCAATTCTTCGTGCATCCAGTTCAATCTTCTTTTCTCCTGTTCCCTTGTTTCTAGAACCACCACGCTGTCTATCCATATGTTTATAGCTTCCTTGAAGTCTTGGTAATAAATATTTTAGTCTTGCACACTCCACCTGAAGCATACTCTCCTTTGTCTTTGCACGAGACGCAAAGATTTCTAGAATCAAAGCACTCTTATCCATGACTTCACAATCAAAAAAGTCCGATAAATTTCTTTGTACCGAAGGCGAAATGGCTTCTAATACAAGAACCATACTACATTCTTTGTCTTCGAGAATACGTTTCACCTCTTCAATCTTACCAGGATTCATATAATACTTTTTATGCGGATGCTCCAGATTCTGTGATACACTCATACAAATATCAATATCACACGCTAGAGCTAATTCTTTCATTTCTTCCATTCTCTCTTCAAAAGAATGGCTTGTGTATGTCTGTACACCAATCAATATTGCTTTTTCCATAAATGTATTTTATCATACGATGCTAAAATGTTATAATATTTCATGAGGTGAATTTACATGAAAATTGCTTATTTAATGCACTATATGAAAAATAATTTTGAAGAAATCACAGAAAATCTAGATATATTAATCAATCAAGGAGACGATGTTTATATCATGGTAAACGATGATGATTTACGTGATGATTTGATTCTATCCTATTGCGATACACCACAGTTACATGTTGCCCATCACCAACAAACAGCCCTTCCAGCCGATATGTCATTACCTAGAGGATTTATCGTATTGATGAAAGATGCTTTAGAATATGAAAAAGAAGATGGATCCTTTACTTATGATCGATTCATCACAATGACAGATGGTATGATCCCGACAAAATCTAAAGCGAAACTTATCGAATATTTAGAAGCACATGAAGATGAAGATATCTATTATGAAGTAGATAATTCAGATGATAATGAAGAAGTTAAGAAAAGATTTGAAAACTATGCCTTCTTTACAAACTCTTATGATTTCCAAAAATCAAAAACCATTCGTGCTATGAACAAAATGACATCCAGTCTTGTTCATTCCTTTAAAAAACGTGAAATTGAAGACACAATCTATATCAGCTATCCTTGGTTTGTACTTACACATGAAAGTGCTGAAGTTTTGGCCGATAATCTAGCCTATTGTTCAAATACATTTAAAATGTGTTTATATCCAGAAGAAATGGCCATTGCGACAATGTTACACAAATTCTCAAATGTAGATCATCATAATGAAAACATTTGGGCAACCGGAAAAGATGGAGAATACAAACTTCAAAAGCCAATGGAAAATGTGGAATTAGACGCAATCCATGACTCTACTTATTTTGCAGCTCTAGCTCATAGTGAAGATAATCTTCAAGTTTATGAAGACTATTTTGATGCCTACACATGCGAATCGTAATTGTTTCAGATAATCATGGAAATGTGGATATTCTAAAAATTATATATCACATCTATTCTTCACTCTATAAAGAAGATGTGAAATTTATTCATTTGGGAGATTCACAAACCACAAATATCAATGACTTAAATGGCTTTATATGTGTCAAAGGAAACAATGATACATTAGATTTACCAATACGCCAAAGATTAACTGTTTTAGACAAACGCATCCATTTCTCACATGGAGATGAAGGTTTAGATGAAATAAAAAGAGATATCGATCAACATCATCCCGATATCTATCTTTATGGACATACACATTTAGTCAAAGAACAAATCTACAACAATTGTCTGATTCTTAATCCTGGATCCATTACACTTCCTAGAGATGACTGGCATGGATCGTATATCATTCTAACAATCGATAAGAAAGTCACATATAAAGTAGTTCGAATTAATGTAGAAACTTTCTTGAAACAATATCAATGCTTCATTAATTAAGGCAGCCAAATCAATGGCTGCCTGTTTTCTTTTATTTATTAATAAATTGTTTTGCGAAATTCCATGTATCTCTACACATATCATCTAGATTCTTTTCAGCTACCCAACCAAGTTGTTCTTTAGCTCTTGTTGGATCTGCATAACAAGTCGCAATATCACCCGGACGTCTAGGTTTGATGACATACGGAATCTTGATACCATTCACTCTTTCAAAGGCATGTACAATATCTAATACACTATAGCCGTGGCCTGTTCCCAAGTTACAAATATGTACACCTGGTGTATTGTATTTTTCAATTGCCAATACATGACCCTTCGCTAAATCGACCACATGAATATAGTCACGAACACCCGTTCCATCTGGCGTATCATAATCATCTCCAAATACACCAAGTTCTGGAAGTTCTCCAGTCGCAACCTTCATAATATAAGGCATCAAGTTATTTGGGATTCCCTTAGGATTTTCACCAATCAAGCCAGACTCATGCGCTCCAATTGGATTGAAATAACGAAGTAATGTTACACTCATTTCAGGATTGGCGAACTGCACATCCTTTAAAATTCTTTCCATCATCGCCTTAGTCGAACCATATGGATTGGTTGTTTCACCAAGCTTGCAATCCTCTGTTAAAGGAACCACTTCAGGATCTCCATAAACCGTTGCACTTGAACTAAATACAATACTAGGCACATGATATTTTTTCATCATCTTGGCAACAATCAATGTTGTCATTAGGTTATTTGTATAATACTCAATTGGCTTTTGAACACTTTCACCAACCGCTTTAAAAGCTGCACAATGAATAACCGCATCCAATTTATTTTCTGCAAATACAGCCTCTGTCTTTTCCTCATCTAAGACATTAAATTCATAAAACTTAACATGTTTTCCAGTGATCTTATAAATGGAATCCAAAACATCTGGTTTTGAATTAGAGAAATCATCAATTACGACAACGTCATAACCACTTTCTAATAATTCAACACAAATATGACTACCAATATATCCGGTTCCACCAGTTACTAAAATATTCATTAGTCAATAACCTTGCAGCCACCTAGTTTTCTTACTTTTAAGATGTGGCAGCTTCCCTTTCCAAATACTTTTTCAATTTCTTCTTTATATGTTTCTACATAACTATTTTCAACAAAGGCTTGAATCGTTCCGGCAAAACCTCCACCATGAACTCGACATACACCATGATCTTTTAAAATCATTTCAGACATAGCTAAACCTAAAGATACAGCCTGGTTCTTATAGTCAAAGTCTGCATATACGTTTTGAAGGAACTTGTAACTTGAGTTTCCTGATTCTTGAATCAATGTTTTAAAACCTTCAAAATCATCCTTATTCAATCTTTCTACGATTGTATTGACACGTCTATTTTCATTAAAGAAATGAATCGCTCTTAAGATGGCACGATCATTATTTAAAGCTGTTCTTAAGCTCGCAATATTTGAGTAGAACTCATCTTCATCGACTTCACGAAGAACTTCCTTACCAAAATAGTGAGCTACCTCTTTCATTTCTGTAGGTACAGCACCATAGGCATCTGTTAAATCGGCATGACTTCCTTTAGTATCTACAATACATAAGCTGTGATCATATTTTGAGAAATCTACATTTACGCTATTTACGATTGGATTTGAAGTATCTTTAAAATCGATAGAAATCAATCCTCCAACTGCACATGCACATTGATCCATCAATCCACATGGTTTACCAAAGTATACATTTTCTGCATATTGACCCACTTTGGCAATTGTGACCATATCAATCTTCATATCATTGTATAGTCCATCAATAATTGTACCGATGATTGTTTCAAATGCAGCTGAACTAGAAAGTCCTGCTCCCATCAACACATCACTCGTAATGAAGGCAGTAAATCCACCTACGTTATAACCTAATTCTTTTAATTTAGAAACTACACCACGAATCAAAGCTTCACTTGTTCCTAGTTCATTTTCTTTTTTATCTAAATCATTCAAATCAATTGGCTGAATATCAAATTCATCAGAGATTACTTTAATTACATTATCCTGTTTAGATACAATTCCAATCGCATCTAAGTTGATAGATCCTGCAAGTACACAACCATGTTGGTGGTCTGTGTGATTTCCTGAGATTTCACTTCTTCCAGCAGCACTGTAAATACTAACTTCATCATCTCCAAATAAAGTTTGGTATTTATCTAATGCAGCAGCATAACGTTGTTTTTGATAGTCTAATAAACTTGGATCTGCATATAGATCTTCAATTAATACATCATATTTTCCTGTTAATACTTGTTCTTTAATTTCTGTTGTTTTCATTTTCTTACCTCAAATGTATATGTTGTTTCTTCTTCAAATACTTGTCCTGCTTTTAATAAAACTTTTGGATTCTCTTCCTTATGAATCGAATCGGCAATATAGCTTGTTTCAATACACAATCCATCTTGTGGATGCATGATCTTACCATATTTATCTGTTTGTCCATCTAAGTAGTTGGCACTATAGATTTGTGCCGTTGGATATGTAGTCGATACTTTTAATTCAATGCCACTTAGTGGGCTATATAAACACACTTGATTTTCTTTTGTATCAAATACATATGGATGATCATAACCTCTTGCACTAATTAATTGTTCATCATCTGCATGAATAGAATCTCCAATTCTTCTTTCTGCATTAAAATCAAATGCCGTATCCTTCACATCTTTTAATTCACCTGTATATAATCCATCTGGATCCACACAGCCAAATTTAGATGCTGAAATTTGTAACGTATGATCATCAATATTCGATGCATGTCCATTTAAATTGAAATAGCCATGGTTTGTGATATTGATCAACGTATCCTTGTCGCTAACTCCACTATATTGAATATGAAGACTTGCTCCATCCAACCAATAGATCGCATAGAAATCTAAAGTTCCTGGATAGCCTTCTTCTCCATCTTTTGATACATAGTGGAATTTAACACCATCTTCAATCAAAGAATAATCAAATACTTTATAAGAGAATCCCTCAATGCCTCCATGTAGTGAGTTAGGACCATTATTGATAGGTACATGATATTCTGTGCCATTAATTGTGAATGTTCCTTTTTCAATACGATTACAAACTCGTCCTACTAAAGCATTTAAATAAGTGCCATCTCGTTTTTGATAATCTTCAACATGTTCAAATCCTAAAATACAATCACAATCTTGACCATTCTTATCTTTCGTTACAATTTTTAAAAGTGTACAACCAAAATTTGTGACTTCTACAGTTAAGTGTGAATTGGAAATCGATAAAACATCAATTCCATTTTCTAATCTTTCTTTTACTTCTACCATAATGTCTCCACAAAACGGCTAAATCCGTCCATCCCTTCATCGTCCATTTTAAATACACCTGCATTCTCTAATACACATACAAATTTCTTTGTGACTTCCATTTCCATGAATGTATCAATATTTGTATAAGAGCATGTTTTTAGGTGTGCATACCAGTCTTTATGTTTTTCAAGTTCTGGATAAGAATCAAAATCTGCTTTTCCAGATAAACATAATTTAATTTGTTCCAACTCTGTTTTTAATCGTGCTGGCAAAATTGCCAATCCCATCACTTCAATCAAACCAATATTTTCTTTTTTGATATGGTGATGTTCTGAGTGAGGATGGAAGATACCTAATGGATATTCTTCTGTAGTACGATTATTTCGTAAAACTACATCCATTTGATATTTGCCATCTTTCTTTCTTACAATTGGCGTTACTGTATTGTGACGAACACCATCTTCATTAGCGATAATATCCAAACCTTCATCACTGTATGTACACCATGTTTCAAAGATTTTAGTAGCTAGATCCAATACGTTTTCTTTCGATTCAGATGTTAATCGAAGTGTAGATAATGGCCAGTAAAGCATATCTACTTGTACATCCTTATATGTATAACTCTTAACAACTTTTGCGTCTTCCATTGGGAAATGATGTCTTCCACCTTGGTAGTGGTCATGACTTAAGATGGATCCACCAACGATAGGAAGATCTGCATTGCTTCCAATCATATAGTGTGGGAATTTATCAATAAATGCGAATAAATTCTCAAATGTAGTACGATTCATCTTCATTGGAGTATGGTCACTATTAAATACGATACAGTGCTCATTGTAGTATACATATGGTGAATACTGTAAATTGTATGTATGTCCATTTAAATCTAATGGAATAATACGATGTGTTTGTCTTGCGGGATGATTTAAGTTTCCGGCAAAGCCAACATTTTCTTTGCATAATAAACATGCAGGATATGAAGTACTTACGGCATTTTTTGCCTTTGCGATTTCCTTAGGATCCTTTTCTGGTTTAGACAAGTTGATTGTGATCTGAATATCGCCATACTTACAGAAATGTTCAAAGCTAATATTCTTATCAATTCTTGATTTACGAATATAGTTTGAATCAATACTTAACTTATAAAAGTAATCTGTTGCACTTTTAGGATCAGAAGAATATAAATCATTAAATATATTCACAACTTCACTTGGTCTAGGCATTACACAATTCATAATACGCGTATCTAGTAGATCTTTTTCTGTTACAGTATCTTGAATCATGCCTTTTTCAACTGCATAATCCAACATAAAGTCTAAAATCTCATAGATAGAACAGTCTTCTACTACTTCTTTTTTAAATTCATTGATGCCAAATAGGTCAATCAATAAATTTGCAGAATAATCATAATCGTATTTCTCGATCATTCCATTTTTTAAAGCATACTCTAACAATTGGTTAATTTTTGTGTTCATTATTTCTCCTTCCATATAAACAAAATCAATCATTTTTATTACAGCCAAATCCCTTTCCCTGCTACACTATCCACAAAAATAATGATCAATTATTCATTTATTTATATACGGCCCATCATCAATATTATGCAGATATGGTTATAAATTTAAGATTTGCCCATTCAGTTTTAGTGTAAGCGTTTTCTTTATCTGTGTCAACATATTCAAACATAATTTAAACACAGATGTTAGATTTAGGTTTCAAACAATGATTACTTGTTTGTTTTTGTTTATTTGATGTTTTATTTATACAAAAAGCCATTCTGGTATGAATGGCTCTTATTTAAAATTTTCAAAAGAATCAATCACTTGTACAACTCCAGGAAGCTTTTCGTATTCTTCTTTTTTATTGGCAGAATCCACAACGACAATATTATGACATCCTGCTTTATAGGCACTTGAGATTCCACTAATACTATCTTCGATAATCAAACAATCTTGAATATCCACTCCAATATTATGAGCTGCCTTTTTAAACATTGCAATCTTGTTTTCATACGTTCCATCATCATAGACAATCCTAGATGGCTCAATCCATTTATCCAGATGAAACGATTCGACAAAGAAATCAATATTTGGCTTGATAGATGCAGATGCGATTGTGAATGGAATATTTGATTCTTTTAAATAATCAAAATATTCTTTAGCTCCCTTTACTAAATGAAATGTTGCCTGATCCTCTTTACAAAATTGGCGATAATATTCTTCTTTTAACTGCGAATATTTTTCCATTTCGGATGGATCACACGTTCCACCAAACATATATTCAACAACTTTATTGTTTGGTACACCATTAATATGTTCATGAAGTTCTTCTTCATCAATTCCATGATGACGAATATCTTGTGATATTTTTGACCATGCCAAAATATGTTTTGGATTGTCAAAAAACAATGTTCCATTAAAATC
>NZ_CAKVMR010000041.1 GCF_934772795.1 uncultured Holdemanella sp. | reverse complement strand
CCTTGTTCAAAACCCTGCTTGATACCCATCTGGATTCCTTTGTTTGTGGATTCTTCAAACATTTCATCTAATGCTCTACACACTTTTACATCTCCCTTCTCGCTTTTGTTGTAGATACTCAATAACTCTTTGTTCTTTGTCACTACATACGCAAAATACAATGCATCACGATTAAACTCTCGATCTAGATCTTCTTTTAATATCTGCTTTCTATAGATCATGCGCAATAGATCAAAGAAGTCCTGTGTTGCCTTTTCACCTGTATTATACTTGTGATTTGTGTTTAGCTCAATCAGATTCAGTTGAAACTCATTGAACATAGCTTCAAATCCAGGATGAATGATTTCTAGTTCACTTAGCTTTTTAGCGGCACTCCACTTGGATTCACCCACATACAAGACAACGGTTAAAATCATGGGAAGTCGAGTATTTTTCGGAACATGCTTCTTAAAGTTTTGACGAATATAACGCATACGAGCTACACTCTCATATTCCATGACTCTTGCGACCATGGAAGGATCCACATAGCTTTGACTTTCAATCACGAACAGATCTAAATATGTACCATCCTCATATCGTTTGATGATATCCACATGCTTGCTTGAAACATTCATAACAAGTTCACTGTTTTCATCCTTAAGATATTCAGGCTTTAATACTTGCTTCCCATCAAATAAAAGCGCATTGAAGATCGAGACAAAGTTTTTGGGTTGTCCTAAAAACTTCTTAGACTCAATATCAATCGAATTCAAGATAATTCCTCCTTTCTTATCTCTAGTACGAAATAAATGGAGGTTTTTTCAGAAAAGATGCATATTTTGATAATTTCACATAATTCAATCGGATTTCACAAGATTTACCAAAGTTATAAGAAAATTATGACAACATGGAATGATATTCTATAAGTGCCTTAAAGATAAGGCAATGAATATAGAAATAAACCAATATTCATATCTCTCTCCTAAAAATAATAATAAACAAAAAGAAACCATTCTAGACGCCAACACTAGAATGGTTTCTTTGTTTCTAAGCATACACATTACATACTTTAATCACAAAACGCATCAACGCACATAACTCTTTATATGTTTCTTTTCCACATTATTCATTTTCTTATGTGATAAAATTAAAATATAAGAAAGAAGGTGACTACCTATGTGGAATCGACAACAAGTTAAAGAACAAGCCAAACAAACCATGAAACGCAACTATTGGAAGATGTTTGTGGTTACGTTGATCGCATCAACATTGACTGGTGAAAAAACAACCATTATTGAAAGAGTACAAGACTTTGCGTCAAACAATCTTTCTTATGATGCACAACCTATGTTTTATTCATCCAATTTCCAATATATATTTTATTCATTCATTTCTGTTGCCAGTATTTTAGGTATACTCTATACAATCTTTATTGGTAATGTCATTGTAGTTGGAAAAAGTGGATATTTTATTAAGAATCATGATGAGAATCCTGAACTTGGTGAAATCTTTAAAGGGTTTAAAGGCAACTATTTAAATGTTGTGAAAATCATGTTCTTAATGGATCTAAAAACCCTACTATGGCTATTCCTATTTATAGTGCCTGGAGTGATTAAGGCATATGAATATTCTATGATTCCATATCTATTGGCAGAAAATCCAAATCTTTCTGCTTCTCAAGCCTTCTCTTTATCTAAACAAATGACAACTGGACAAAAGATGGATTTATTTGTCTTAGATTTATCTTTTTTAGGATGGATCATTTTAGGCTTAATTTGTTGCGGAATTGGAATTCTATTTGTACTGCCTTATCCAGAAGCTACAAAAGCCGAGGTTTATTTGATTTTAAAACAACAAGTATAGGAGGAAATATGTATGTTTAAAAAAGTTGATATTCACAGTCTAAGCTTCAATCCTTTTGATAAGATTGGAAAAGACTGGCTACTCATCAGTGCTACAAAAAATGGCAAGACCAACACTATGACCGCTTCATGGGGAACGCTTGGTCACTTATGGAATAAGGATGTTGCGATTATCTTTATTCGTCCACAAAGATACACAAAAGAATTCGTTGATGAAAGTGATACATTCACCCTATCTTTCTTTGATGATAAACACAAAGAACTATCTTACTTAGGTACAAAATCAGGTAAGGATGAAGATAAAATTTCAAACGTGAATTTCCACGTTGAAATGGTAGATGGAAACCCTACATTTAAAGAAGCTAAAGAAGTTTTTATTTGTAAAAAAATCTATGTTGGAAAACTAGAAAAAGAACATTTCTTATTACCTGAAATCTACGAAAAGAATTATCCACTCGATGATTTACACTATGTATATATTGGAGAAATTACAGATGTCTATTCAAACAAATAAGATTATTCATATTAATAATGATCATGTCTTTGGAGCTACAACACTAAAAGACATTGCACTTCCTGAAAAGAACAATACCGCACTACATGTTTGTATCGATTCAGAAGCTGTTATGATCAACCGCAAAAGATTGGCTAAAGAATTAAATATGCCACTAGATAACTGGGCACTTCCTTGGCAAAAGCATACAAACAATATGGCCAGAGTTACTTCTAGTGATAAGGGTAAAGGTGCCTACAATAAAGATACAAGCATTATGAATGTAGATGCCGTATATACTACAGAACCAAACATTCTTATTGGCGTATTTACAGCAGATTGCTTAGGCATTCTTGTAGTTGATGAAACGACACCATGCATATGTGCCATTCATTCCGGATGGAAAGGTACAACATTAGAAATCACAAAAAAATGCTTGAGCGAATTAATTGAAAAAGATTTGATTCACCCTGAATCTTGTCACGTGTATTTTTCTCCAAGTATTCAATATGATTCTTTAGAAGTTGGTATGGAAGTTGTTGAACAAATGAAACATATCAGCATTGACACAACTCCATTCATTCGTTATATGCCAAATGAAAAAGCCTATATTGATAATCAAGGTATTAACATTGAAATGTGTAAAGAATTAGGTATTCCCGAGAAAAACATTCATCCAAGTAAATATGATACAAAAAAAGAGCTCGACACTTGTTTCAGCTATCGTAATGATAAACAAACAGGCGAACACTTTACATTTGGATATATTAAATAAACCCAAGTTAGCAACTTGGGTTCTTTTGTCTTTCGCGAAGACGATTATCTAAATTGACCTTGCGATAGATTTCGGCATGCAGTTCATAGAAATCCATAGATTTCAACATATCCTTTTTTTCCTTCGAACAATCCGGTCTGTCTAGGTAGTACAAGAACTGTGAATCTTGGCACATATAGATAACTACGGCAAGTCCACAATCGAGGACATACGTTCTGGCATAAACATTTTTTTGATTATGAACTAGTTCTCTAGCGAAATCTTCTGGTTCAAGATGGACGACTGTACACATTTCTTATACCTCCTTTGACATTTGCATTATGTATGAATTATTGAATCTTCTCAACAGTTTAACTAAATTATTTGGTTTTCCAAGTTTTTATTTATGATTCAAAAGATTTTAAGTTATTTTGAGTTGGCTACAAAAATTTTAATCTTTAACGCTATTTCTTGTCTCAATTCCATTACATTCATTTTTCTTAATTTTTCTTTTTTAGAAACATCAACATCTAAACGATCCAAATAATAAAAATCATCACCTACATAATATCCATATACAATGCCGGCAATACCATTATCCAAAACAATTGGTGTGGGAATCAATTGTTCCTTATTTTTCATCATTGCCTTCGCAAAATCTACTGGATTTAATCGAACTACCATATCTATCACACGCTTTCTTTAGACAATCTCATTATGATAGAAAAGCATTTGAAATACATTAAATTATCACAAATAATTTGTATTCCAATTTATTTGTTCATTTTCAAAATATTTCATCTATAATTTAGTTGGATACAAAAGAAAAAGGTGAAATTATGTCAAAGAAAAAAGAAGAAAGACAACTTCAGATTCGTCAAATTCTAGAAGAAAAAGAGAAAATAAAAGTTACGGAACTCGCTAAATTACTTTCTGTCACTCCCGAAACACTACGCAAAGATTTAAGTGAACTACAAGAAAGAAAAATAGTAATCAAAGAACATGGCTATGCCAAGATTCAAAGTTCTTCTGTCGAGACGTTTGTCGAATTAAAAGCACAAAAAAACAAGGAAATGAAAAAAGTTGTGGCTCTAGAAGCATTCAGCCGAATTGAAAATGGTATGATTGTATATTTAGATTCAGGAAGTACAATTCTAACTGCCATAAGTGCTCTAAAGAATAAGAACGATATCACCATTGTCACCAATTCCATTCTTGTAGCTTATGAATGTGCCAACATGAATTTAAATATCATTATGGCAGGCGGTTTATTATTTAATATAGGAAAAAGGACCTATGGACATTTCGCAACTGAAATCATTGACCATTTAAATATAGATCTAGCTATTATGGGAACAGATGCCTTCGCAGAAAAGAGTCATGGATTCACAACCATTTCTGCCGATGAATTAGGTTTTAAAAGACATGTCATGAATCAATCCGCACAAAAGATCATGATCAGTGATGCGAGTAAAGTTAATAATAAGGCCGATATTGCTCCCTATGCCTTTTGTAAGTTTAATGAATTTGATGAATTCATCACAAACCATTTAACACCCGAACAATATGATGTTGTAAAAACAATTAAGAAAGTAACACAGGTGTAGCTTATGTCCAAAAAGAAAGATGAAAGACAATTCAAGATTCGTCAACTTCTACAGGAACACCACAAAATCAAAATATCCGATTTAGCTACTTATTTCAACACTTCAAGTGAAACTATTCGTAAAGATATTATTGATCTCGAAGATTCCAATATTATAAAAAAAGAACATGGCTATGCCATCCTTTTAGAAGAACCAGATGAAATGCCCATTTCATTAAGAAATCAAGAATATATCGAAGAAAAGAAACAAATTATGAAACAAGCCTGTACCTCTATCAAAGAAGGCATGATCGTGTACTTGGATGCTGGAAGTACATGTCAAGCAGGCATTCCTTTTCTTCAATCCATCCAAAATATTACAATTGTGACTAACTCCATTTTTATAGCCTACAAATGCGCAAGACTTAATATGCACGTTATACTCATTGGTGGAAACATTTCCAACAATGCCTATCGCTCTTATGGAAACCTCGCCAGTGAAACTATAGATTATATTCATATTGATGTTGCGATTTTAGGAACCAAGGGATTTAAAGACAACGATGGATTTACCACTTATGAAAATGAATATGGATTAAAGCGACACATTCTTCAACAAAGTGAAAAAATCATTGTGGTAACAGACCATAGTAAGTTCAATATTCAGCCTGAATGCACGTATTGTAAATTTAAAGAAGTAGATGTATTTATTTCAAACACATTAACTAAAGAAGAAAAAGCACAAATCCAAGTAATCCCAGAAATAATAGAGGCAGAAGTTTAAACACTTCTGCCTTATGCGTATGGATGATCAATTGTGAGTACTAAATAAATCTTTTTATTCGATTGAATATGTTTTAGAAGCATTGCCTCAATTTCTTCCTGCGTATATTTTTCTTCAAATGGAATCACCAAATCAAACACCAAATTCACATGTGTTGGTCCAGACACAATTCTAAAATCATGAAATCCCCATTTCGGATCAATTTGATGAATGGCTTCGACCACTTTTGCACGATACAACTCCGTTTCTGGATCATTTACCTTTACTGGATCCATATGTAAAACCAAATCAATATTCATATTCTCTTTGACTTCACGCTCTATATTATCAATATGATCATGCGTTTCAAAAATATCTTTTGAAGAATCCACTTCTACGTGAGCACTCGCAAAAATCTTATTTGGACCATAATTATGCAGCATCATATCATGCACACCTAAAATTGCAGGATGGGCCATGATTCTATCTACAATATTGTGTACAAGTTCAGGATCCGGTGCTTCTCCAATTAAAGAATTGATCATATCTCTTAATAAGCCATAAGCTCCATAAAGGATAATCCCAGAAACCACAATACCCATATAGCCATCTAAATTGAAATGTAAAACAGGAGACAACAATGTCGATACAAGTACGGCTGTTGTTCCACATACATCACTAATGGAATCCAATGCAGTAGCTTCTAATAAACTTGAATCATATGTTTTAGATAGTTTCTTATTGTATGTATACATCCAGAATTTTACGATAATAGAAATAATAAGGATAATGACAGACACAATTCTAAAATCAATACTTCCTGGATGAATCACTTTAGAAATACTTTCTTTTGCGGTTTCAAAACCTAAAACTAAAATCAATATACCTACAAACAAGGACGCAATCGTTTCCGTTCTTTCATGACCAAATGGATGATCTTTATCTGCCGGTTTATTGGCAAGATGAAAAGATAGAATCGAAATGATGTTTGATCCAGCATCCGTTAAGTTATTTACACCATCGGCTTGAATAGATACCGAATGTACAATGGTACCAATCACAAATTTAATCACAAATAAAAATAAGTTATTAAGAATTCCAACGATTCCCGATAATTTACCAACACTCGTTCTCACACTGGCATCTTTTGTATCTTGATAATTCTTTATAAATCTACGCACTAAAAAATTCATTATTACCACCCTCAGTCTATAAAGTATAGCTTACTTAAAGAAGAAACACAAAACGAAACAGGTAGTATTATATAACTTTCAAGTTGAAACTTTTTATGAAATCGTATACATTTTAGATAATGGAGGTACATTTATGATTCAAAAAATTGAGGTCTTAGCTGCCGACGTTGATATGACCCTAAGTTCTAAAGGCAGTCCCTTACCTGAAATCACAATATATGCTTTAAAAGAACTTCATGAAAGAAACGTAAAAATTGGTTTGGCAACCGGAAGAGAAATCACTGAAATGGAAAAAACAAAAGGAATCTTTTGGAATCTAGGCTTTGAATTTGATTTTATTATCGGAATGAATGGAGGTATGATCTATGATCGTAACCTAGAACAATCATTTACGATGGACATGTTGAGCATTGAAGAAATGAAGGAAGTTCTAACTTTCTTGATGCCAATCATCGAAGAAAATAAAGTATCCGTAAACGTAGAAGGAAATCAACTACGCAATGTTATGAATATCAGCGAAGATTTATTGGATATGGCCAAACGAAAAAACATTTTACTCGTTGACAAAACAGGTGATATTGATGGATTCTGTGAAAAACCTGTTTATAAATTCTTATTTAGAACAGATTCAGAAACAACGCAGCTTATCCGCGATAAAGTAGAAGAACAATATAAAGGCAAATACCAAACAATTGAAACATTCCCAGGAACTATCGAATTAATGTATAGTGGTTTCTCCAAAGGAAGAGGTTTAGAAATGTATTGCGAATGGAACAAAATCAACCTAGAAAACACGATTACGTTTGGCGATAATGAAAACGATAATTCTTTACTACTCACAAGTGGATGGGGCGTATGCCTAAAAGATGGCAATCCAAACACAAAAGCATTGGCCGATGACATTACCGATTATGATTGTCTTGAGGGTGGTGTAGGACATTACATATTTGATCATCTATTAAACAACAAGGATGTGGAATTCTAAAGTTCCACACCCTTTTTCATTAAAAGAACATTAAATAATAAATTGGTAAATAAATGATTTTACCCTTCTGACTTATTGTTCTCTCATTCGATACAACATACCTTATGATATATGTTTTTCCAATTTGACGTGCTCCATCCACTAATAATATTTTATTTGATCCACTCTTTAAATGTTGTTCAATTGTACGTTCGATCTTTCGATAAAGCATATTTCACCTCCGAAATGACTTTTCAATATAATTTAGAGCTTATTTTTATGACTTTTCAACAATTAAAAAAGATGACCTAAGCCATCTTCAATTCTAATTTTGCTTTTTTAAGAATTTCATTGAAGTTTTCAGATGAATCTGTAAGAACCTTACGAACATCAATCTTAATTCCCATAGATACGGCCTTTGTACATACAACCTTTCCTTGAGAGTGTGCCATTGAACCTAAGTTCAATTCTTTGTTGGCTGGTTTATGCATCTTGTACTTTTTCGGATTAAAAGAAAGAAAACCCAATCAACATAATGCTGACTGGGTTAATAATACTTAATTGTTTGAATGTAGTAATTTATTTGGAATATACATTAAACCGCGTTTAAACACATCCCAAAAGCTTAATGATCGAAGCATTCGATCTGCAGGTACATATTCTCTTATAGCACGAAGTGTTTTTTTGTTGTCTTTTGTAGAGAAAGTAAAGTATGTTTTCTCATTTATGAAAATCACAAATCGAGAAATACTTTTGTTGAATAACACACTCGCTTCTACTCGATCAATTGTATCCCAAGGAATTTGAATACAATCTTCAACATTTCTTTCATTGTAGAATTCAAATGCTTTATTTCCAACCATGACATTCCCATTGGAACTCAATCCCGCAAAAGATGTTGCCTTGATTGTTAAATCAACTTTTGAATTTAATGATTGTGCCATATGTACCTCCTTAAGCTATTACATAATTCCAATTACACGACCAACAATACCAACTACGAATAATGCGATGATAATTGTGATTGGGGAAACTTTCTTCTTCAATAATTTACAGCATAATAATGTTAATAATAAAGCTGCAAGTCCTGGAATCAATGAATCTAAGTTTTGTTGTAAAGTTGTAACTTTGATTTGATTTAAACCAGTAGCTCCTAATGAAGAATATTGTTCTAATGCACTCTTAATACCGTCTGCATTTCCTTGAATTTGTGACCAGTCAATGTATGCACCTTCAGATTGAGTAACACTTGAAACAACTGGTGTAAATGAAATACTTACCCAACGTTGAACCAATGCACCAATGATAAACATACCTAAGATACTTGCACCTTGAGTGATCTTTCCAAGAAGTCCACCAGACATATCTTCAGCAATTTTAGTTCCTACATTGTAACCAAATTCTTGTGTATACCACTGAAATGCTAAACGGATTACGTTCCATAATACGAAGAATAAGATTGGTCCTAAGATATTTCCACTTAATGCCAAAGAAGCACCTAAAGCACCTAAAATTGGACGCATAGTAAACCAGAATACTGGGTCACCAACACCAGCTAAAGGACCCATCATACCTACTTTAACACCTTGGATTGCAGTATCATCTACATTTTCACCATTTGCTTTTTCTTCTTCCAAAGCAAGAGTAACACCCATTACTGGACTTGATACATAAGGGTGAGTGTTATAGAACTCCATGTGACGTTTTAAAGCCGCAATTTGATCTTCCTTGTTAGGATATAATTTCTTGATTGCAGGAATGATTGAATAGCACCATCCACCATTTTGCATACGTTCATAGTTCCAAGAACCCTGAAGGAATTGATGACGCCACCAAACTTTTTTACGATCTTGTTTAGTTAATGTAATTTTTTCAGCCATTTTCATTTACCTCCTTCAAAATCCTAGTAGTCATTCAAGATGTCGCCTAATGGATCACCAGAACCAGTATTTGATCCTCCACCACTATTTTTAGCAGCATCTTTCAAACCTAAATAAACGATTGCGATAACAACACCAATTACACCTAAAGCAATTAATGTAAATTCACTTACACAAGCAAATACGAAACCTAAAGCGAAGAATGGCCAAGTTTCTTTTGTAGCCATCATGTTGATAACCATTGCATAACCAACAGCAGCAACCATTCCTCCACCAACTGTCATACCACCAGATAACCAAGCAGGCATTGCATTTAATACGCTTGTTACAGCTGAACTAGGTACGAAACATAAAGCAGCAGCAGGAATCGCAATACGAATACCTTGTAAGCAAATACCAACAATTTGCCAACGGTCGATTGCACCGAAATCACCTTTTTCAGCAGCAGCATCCATGAAGTGAACTACTGGAATTGCAAGTGTACGGCAAAGCATAGTTAAGAATAAACCAGCAACTGATAATGGAATAGCTACGGCAATGGCTGTAGAAATAGCAGCAGTAGTATCTGTTGTTCCACCATTTAAACCTAAAACCATGATAATTGCAGAAGCAACTGAAGCTAGTGCAGCATCTGGTGCAACCGCTGCACCAATGTTTGCCCAACCTAAAGCCATCAACTGCAAAGAACCACCTAACATAACACCTTCTTTTAAGTGACCAGTAACCAAACCAATTAATGTACATGCTACTAATGGTTGGTGGAATTCATATTGGTCAAGAACCCCTTCCATACCGGCTAAGAAGGCAACAATTATAACTAAAATAACGCTAATCGCTGACATAATAATCTCCCTCTAAATTTACTTTAATTCTGTTTTTGCTTTTTTAAGAATTTCATTGAAGTTTTCAGGTGAATCTGTTGGCACCTTACGAACATCGATTTTAATTCCCATTGCTAATAACTCATCAAATGTTTTTACATCATCACTTCCCATAGCTACGGCCTTTGTACATACAACCTTTCCTTGAGAGTGTGCCATTGAACCTAAGTTCAATTCTTTGATATCAACTCCACCTTTGATAGCTCTTAATGCATCTTGTGGTGTTTCAAACAACAACATTGCTTTTGTAGCTCCAAAACGAGGATCCTTTGCGACCTGGATCATCTTGTCGATTGGAACAACATTCGCTTTTACTCCTGGAGGAGCTGCCTGTTCGATCATGCTCTTTCTTAATTTGTCATGAGCTACATTATCACTTACAACAATGATACGGTTTGGTCCAACAGTCTTTGTCCAAGCTGTTGCTACCTGACCATGAAGTAAACGTGTATCAATACGTGCTAATCCGTATTTGATATGTCCATCTCCAAGTACTGTTCCTTCTGGAATAGCACCTTGTGGAGCTGCACTTACTTCTGCTTTCTTTTCTTCTTTTGGTTCTAATTCTTTTGGATTGATTTGAACACCCTCTTGTGCAGTCTGCATAACGTGCGCTGCAATTTCGTGTGCTTTCTCCATTGAGAATCTAGAAGCATACGTTTCAATTAACATAGGCAAGTTCAATCCTGTGACAATTGCCCATTTGTCTTCGTGACCATCTAACAAAGCACTTGCCTGATTGAATGGAGTTCCTCCCCATAGGTCAACTAAGAACAATACTTCTTCTTGGTTTTCAAAAGAAGCGATCGCATCTTCCATCTTCTTTCGAATGTCTTCAGGTCCTTCACTAGGCATCAAAGTACAAGGCTTTACATTGGCTTGTTCACCAAAAATCATAGCTCCTGACTGGAAGATACCATTCGCAAATTCACCATGACTTGCAAGAATAATTCCTACCATATATTTTCATCCTTTCTTAGAAATTCAATACGCAAAAAAAGACAGACATATACATTTAAACTGAAGATATACAATAAACCAATAAAGATTATATCTTCAATCAAAATAGTAAATGCCTGCCTAACCAGTTACACGCTATTGAATATTCACTTTTTACACAAGAAATGTACCACCATCTGAAAGCGTTGTCAACAAGAAAATCAAGAAGTTATCGTACTCGACAAAATTCTCTCCAAGTGCAAAGCTAAATAACCCAACTCTGAATCCGGCAATTCTTTATGCAGCACACGACTCAATTGTTCACATAAAACACGAGCCTGTTCATAAGCAAACGGAAACTTTTCCTTTGTGAACTCTGTAATATCCATTTGTAATTCCTCATCATTATTCAGTCTCAATAATAAAAACTTAATATGATTCATTAAGCGAATATAAGACAATGAATTCGCATCAATACGAATATTTAAATCCGCCTGTAATTTTTTGAAAAACTCACGAATCACACGCATAACTTCCATCGACTGTCCTACTTTATTCACCGATATAGCCGAGTGAATGTGCAAAGTGATAAACGCAATTTCATCTGCATTAATTTCTTCATGCGTATATTTTTCAATTACATCCTTTGCCTTTAATGCCACTGAATACTCATCGGGAAACACAAGTTGGATGTCCATATTAAATGGATTCGATGGAAAATCCTTCTCTTTAATTCTTTTTACCGCAAAATAAATATGATCTGCCAAAGATAATAAAATGTCATGTTCTACTTTACCAAATTTTTCTTTCGTTAAAGTAATAATTTCAGATGCAATCTCAATATACATCGGGTCAATGTAATCAAAAATATTGTTTGACTTCTGCTTCGCCTGATATGACTTTTGCATCTTATACTGCTTTGCGTTACGAGGAACATCCACTTGTTCCCCTTGTTTTTTACCAAATCCAATACCCTTAGACATCACAATTATTTCTTCGTTTTCTTTTGACACCAAGATTGTATTGTGATTCAAGATTTTTAATATTTCACACATATCCATTATCCTTTTACCCTTAATATCATATCATGACATTGCATTTTTCCATACTTCTTTTCTAATTCAGCACCATCATTTATTTTCGTAAATACAACAATAATATTCTCATCCAACGCATTTTCTTTGATATACTTTAAATCTGCATTCCACAATACGTCTCCAGCTTTTACTTTCTGGTTTGGTTTTACCAACAATTCAAAACCATTGCCATTTAATTTCGCCGAATCCGTACCAAAATGAATCAAAATCTGTGTATTATCATCGATTGTAATACCAATCGCATGTTTTGTAGGATAAATCATTGAAATAACACCATCACACGGCGCTACAACGACACCATCAATTGGACGAATCATAATACCATCACCCATCAATTTATGCGCAAACATAGAATCGGATGCTTCCTCTATAGGCATGACCTCACCATTTACAGGGCATTCAAGTTCCAACTGTGTTTTAGTTTCTAAAACAACTTCTTTATCCTCAAAATCATAACTTTCCGGCACATTCAACATATACTCATCCAGTTTTGTCTTTATATTCGAAGCCTGAGGGCCATAGATAATTTGAATCGCATTTGGATGACACATAATAGCTGCAGCCCCTGATTTTTTTAACACTCCTTCATTTATTAAAGTATCATCGTGAATTGTAGCCCTTAATCTTGTGATGCAACAATCCAAATCTGTAAAGTTACTTCGACCACCTAAGCCTTGAACTATCATCTGACTTCTTGGATCAATCAATGATTTATCAAAACTAAAATCGTACTTCTTCTTATCAAAAACCTTAATACTTTCTTCTCTTCCCGGCGTTTTTAAATCACATTTCACAATTAAAAATTTAAATACCCCATAATAAATAAAGAAATATACTAGACCAAGTAAAACTATAACGATCCAATTTGTCTTCGCATTTCCCTGTAAAATTCCAAACAATGTAAAATCAAGCAATCCGGCCGAAAAAGTAAATCCAATCGCAACCTGTAAAGCTTGTGCAACCACAAAACATGTGGCAGCCAAAAATACATGAACAACATATAATAATGGCGCCACAAACAAGAAAGAAAATTCAATCGGCTCTGTAATTCCTGTTAATGCACTCGTTAAAGCCGCTGAAAGTAATAGGCTCGCCGTCTTTTTCTTAGCCTCTGGATTTGCGCACTGATACATAGCCAAGGCTGCTCCAGGCATTCCAAAAATCATGAAAATAAATTCTCCCGAGAAAAACTTAGTTGCGTTTACACTAAAATGAGTCACACTTGGATCCGATAATTGCGCAAAGAAAATATTCTGTGCCCCAGATACCATTGAACCATTCACCATTTGTACACCACCTAAGGCACTTTGATAGAATGGCATGTACCAAACATGATGCAAACCAAAAGGAACTAAACTACGCTTAATAACGCCATAAATAAAAGTTCCAAAATAGCCAGAATCCGATATCAATCGGCCTAAATTATAAACACCATGTTGTAATGGTGGCCAAACAAAATACATAAACACACCCACAAATACATATGTAACGGCACAAACAATTGGAACAAAGCGTTCTCCTTCATAAAAGGAAATCACATTTGGCAATTGGATCTGATAAAAACGATTATGTAGATAACTCACACCAAGTCCAACTATAATTCCGCCAAACACACCCATTTCAAGCGACAACATACCGCATACCCAAGTAATGGAGCCATCTAAAACCTGGCCTGAAACCACACCATTCACTATACTTCCATCTAAACAGAGTAATGCATTAATTGTGGCATGCATCACAAAAAAGGCAATAATAGCTGCAAGTGCAGCCACTTCTTTTCTTCTTTTCGACATTCCTAACGCAATAGAAACCGCAAAAATCAATGGTAGATTATCAAATAAAATATTGCCAACTTTTTTCAATAAAATTAAAACACTATATAAAAAGGTTCCTTGCCCTAATATAGAACTCAAATGCAACGCCATTATCGTTGTTTCATTGGTCAAAGAACTTCCTACACCCAAAAAAATACCTGCAACAGGAAGTACTGCAATAGGTAACATAAAGGATTTCCCCATCCTTTGTAAAAAGCTAAAAACATGATGTTGTTTCATTGATTAACACCTCTACTGTATTTATGATGATAAATGACATTTGTCAAAAAGTCCATAAGAAAAAAGGTAATGAAGAATCATTATCTTGAAATCTTCATTACCCAATAACCCTTATCACGAGCCATTTTTTCTACTTCATAGCCTTTTTCTTGTAAATAATGGATTGCACTTTGTGCACCATGCTGCTTACGCATTACGATCCAGAAATGACCATCTTCCTTTAAATGTTCTAAGCATTGATCAAACAACGAATAAATCATCGCTTTTCCCGTACGAATCGGTGGATTCAAAAGAATACAGGCATACTGGCCTTCATTCACACCCGACTGACATAGTATCTTTGCCTTACGACGATATTTTTTCATATTTGAATCTGCAAGCTGACAAGCTCTTTGATTCACATCAATCATCGTCATTGCGGTATGCTTCCAATACTCCATTAAAATCAAGGCAATCGGACCAATTCCACAACCTAGATCCAATGTGCTTTCTGGTTCAGATTCATTGTCGAGTACCGTTTCTAAAAGAATACGCGTACCTTCATCCAATTTATCTTTACTGAAAACTCCAGCATTTGAATTTAACTTATATGTAAAATCACGAAAATGTATCGTAATTTCTTCTGGTGCATCTTTTACAACATCATTTGTGAAATAGTGTGCCATACTACTTTGTAGCTGCTTCTACGATTGCATCTGCATCAATTTTGTATTTTGCGAATAATTGAGCTGGTTTTCCACTTTCACCAAATACATCCTGAACACCAACACGAACAAGTTTACATGCTGTTCCTGCTTCCGCTAATACTTCTGCCACAGCACTTCCTAAACCACCAATAATTGAGTGTTCTTCGCAAGTTACGATTGTATCATGCGTTTTTGCAAGTTCAATAATCAATTCTTTATCGATTGGTTTAATTGTATGGATATTTACTACAGTTGGAGCTGTTTCCATTTTCTTAGCAGCTTCTAAAGCTTCTTGAACCATTAGTCCAGTAGCTACTAAAGCAACTTTTTCACCTTTTTGTAGAACTACACCTTTTCCTAGTTCAAATTTATAGTCGTCGCCATTTACGCTTTCAACACCACTACGACCTAAACGAACGTAGCAAGGGCCATCAATTTCAGCTACAGCTTTACATGCTTGTTTAGCTTCATTATAGTCACATGGAACGATAACTTTCATACCTGGAATACCACGCATTAAACTAACATCTTCAATACATTGGTGGCTTGCACCATCTTCTCCAACACTAATACCTGCGTGAGATGCACAGATTTTAACATTTAATTGTGGATATCCAATACTGTTACGGATTTGTTCGAATCCACGTCCAGTCGCAAACATTGCGAAAGTAGATGCATACGCAATCTTACCACTAGCTGCAAGACCTGCCGCAACACTCATCATATTTCCTTCGGCAATTCCCATGTCAAAGTGACGAGAAGGATCTACTTTTTTAGCTTCTCCACTCTTTGTACTACCAGCTAAGTCCGCATCTAATACAACGACATTTTTATTTTCAACCATTAATTCTTTTAAAGCATCACCATAAGCGACACGTGTAGCTACTTTTGCCATTATTCTGCCTCCAATTCTTTCATTGCAGCATGGTATTGTTCTTCATTTGGTGCTACTCCATGCCATCCTTGTTGATCTTCCATAAATGAAACACCTTTACCTTTAATTGTCTTCGCAACAATTACAGTTGGCATTCCTTTTGTTTCACGAGCTTCTTTTAATGCAGCACGCAATTGATCATAATCATGACCATCTACATTGATTACGTGGCAGTTGAAAGCTTCGAATTTTTTATCCAAAGGATAAACACTCATAACTTCATCTACGTGACCATCGATTTGAAGGTTGTTGTTGTCAACAATAATACATAAATTGTCTAATTTATAGTGGGCTGCTGACATTGTAGCTTCCCATACTTGTCCTTCTTGGCATTCACCATCTCCAAGTACAGTATAGATACGGTGATCGTTTTTATCTAATTTATTTGCTAATGCCATACCTACAGCACAAGAAATACCTTGTCCTAAAGATCCTGTAGACATATCTACCCCTTCTACATAATTCATATTAGGGTGACCTTGTAAACGTGAATTGATAGCTCTGAAAGTTGTCAATTCTTCTTCGGGAAGGAATCCCTTTTCAGCAAGTACTGCATATAAAGCCGGACTTGCATGTCCCTTACTCAATACAAAACGATCACGATCCAATGTATTTAAGTTTTCCTTATTAATATCCATTTCTTCAAAGTATAACTCTGTTAAAATGTCAGTTGCACCTAAACTTCCACCCGGGTGTCCACTTTGGGCACTATACACTTCTTTCACAATATTTCTACGAATATTTTTTGCGTGCAATGCAAGTTCCTTGTTTTCCATAATATTTACGCTATCTCCTTTTTGCGCATACATTATAACAAACTTTTTGCCACAATACACCCCCTACAAAAAGTCAATTATTTCACAAATGCTTATCTTGCCACACATAAGCTGCATCATTGATCAATTCTATGTCATTTTGACTAATCCCAATCAATTCCAACACTTCAAATATGTCCATTCCTTTTTCAAATAGCTTATCAAAACAATCCATCCTAGCATTTGTCTTTTCTTGTTTGATCACTTTCTCTAACACTTCTTGAACTTGATCTGATTGAGCACGATAAAACATTCCATCCATCTTTAAGGCAAGTTTTTCATCCACATCCGAAAATAAAGCTCTTAAAGTTTCAATATCACAACCCCGATTCAACAAAAGTAAATAAAAGCTACGAATCTCCAGGTTGTACACTCGCTTGCGAAACAGTTCAAATTCTACATCTAATTTTTCCATTTTTTTGTTCTCCTTTTTTCTACACTCTCTTATACGTAAAAAAAAGAAATTTCACCAAAAAAAAGTGAGAAATTAATCTCACTTTTCAACTTCATAAATCATGGCACCAAAACTAGGCACATTTACTTCAATCATATATGGCTGATTGTGTCTTGATAAACGCATAGCCTGCACTTCTTGAGGTACGTGATCTTTTATATTTCCATTGTATTTATCCCACTCTGTATTTAAGATTTCTTTATATTTTCCTTTGCAAGGAACACCAAACTGTTGGTGATCATATGGATTTGTTGAGAAATTCATAATAATAACGAAATCTTTCTTTGAACCTCTACGAATAAATGAGAACGTATTCTGTCCAACATTATCAGCATCGATCCAGCAGAAACGACTTGGATCATAATCTTGATCAAAGAACGCATCATTTTCTGTATAGATCTTACCTAAGTCTTCACATAAGTGTTCAAACGCATCGTGCATTGGATAATCCAACAAGAACCAGTCACAGCTCTTTTGTTCGTCCCATTCACGCAATTGACCAATTTCATTACCCATGAAATTCAATTTTTTACCAGGGTGCGCAAACATATATACATATAATGCTCTTGCCTGGGCAAACTTATCTTCATAGCTTCCCCACATCTTATCTACAATGGTTGCCTTGCCATGTACCACTTCATCGTGACTAAATGGTAAGATAAATCTTTCTGAATAGAAATAAGCCATTGAGAAAGTAACATCATGGTGATGCCACTTACGATAGATTGGATCTCTTTTTAAATAAGATAATGTATCATTCATCCAACCTAGATCCCACTTATAGTCAAATCCTAAGCCACCCGCATAACTTGGTTTTGTGACATTAGGGAAATCACTTGAATCTTCCGCAATCAACATAATTTTTCCTTGATGTGCTTCATTCAACAAGTGATTCATACGTTTCATGAAATCACATGCTCCTTCATTCACACCATTATTCTTATTTCCATGCCAGAAAATCGCATTACTGATTGCATCCATTCTTAAACCATCTACATGATAAACATCTATCCAGAAATTAGCTGCGGACATCAAGAATGAACGAACTTCTTCTTTCCATAAATCAAAGTTAGCAGTTCCCCATTCGCTATTCGCATCTTCTGGTTTTGAATATTCATATAATGGTGTTCCATCAAACATTCCTAAGGCATAGTTATCCTTCACAAAGTGCACAGGCACAAAATCCATAATAACGCCAATTCCCGCTTCGTGAAGTGCATTCACAAAGTGCATTAATTCATGATTTGTTCCATAACGAGAAGTACTTGAAAAATAACCCGTACATTGATAGCCCCAAGAACCATCAAATGGATATTCACATAGTGGCATTACTTCTACGTGTGTAAAGTGATGTTTCTTACAGTGCTCAATCAATTCCTTCTCAATTTCATGATACTGTACAAACTCTTCATTTTCATCATCTTTTCTCCATGAACCAACATGCATTTCATAAATATTCACAGGAGAATCAAAGCCCTTATTTCTTTGATTCAACCATTCTTTGTCAGTCCATCCATCATAGCTTAAATCCGATACAATACTTGCCGTGTTTGGTCTTAATTCACTATAAAAAGCATATGGATCCATTTTATCTACCAATTCACCATTTGCCTGCCACACACGATATTTATAAGAATCCTTATTCTTTGCACCTTCTACAAAACATTCCCAAATCCCACGTTTATCTTTTTTCATTTTGCTCGCTTGATCATCCCAGTCATTAAATGTACCAATGACTGAAATATTCTTTGCGTTTGGAGCATACACTCTGAAGCGAACCCCATTAGCTTCTAGGTGTGCACCAAAAATATTATAAGCATGTATGTCACGCCCTTCAAAAAAGGCTTTTGTCTTTCTTTGATCCATAACGATATAACCTCCGTATATATATTTTATACCGGAACGCAAGAAACTTAAAGCATATTTTTCAGATTTTGAAAACGCTTACCAAATATCGAAAAAGATGCAACCTTAACTTTGCAGAATTTGTATAACTAAAAAATAAAAGAAGCATTAGTAGCTAAATTCACCAATGCTTCTATCGATATATTTTTCATCCATATCAAATTGTTTTAATATCAATTTCTGCTTTGCAGTTAATGCATATTTTCTTCTGTATTTACCAACACTGTTTCTTGTACATTCAATATTTTCAAGCTCTGATATCATTCCTGGAACCGTATATGCTTTACGGTT
>NZ_CAKVMR010000040.1 GCF_934772795.1 uncultured Holdemanella sp. | reverse complement strand
TGAAAAAGATTAGCCAATTTGGATCCACCAACAAGGCTAATCTTCTTTTATTATCTTTTCATGAATAATTCAGGATAAACTGGATTTCGAACCGCAATGCCAGAACCGCCTTGTTTCAATTCAAAAGGACCTTGGGTAATGGTTGTATGATATTTTTTTGCGTAGTTAGAAATTTCACTTCTCTTTTCATCATTTAATAAATCAATTTTACCCGTTTCATTTCCCTTGTCAGGAAAGATTTCTGTGACAACTCCATTGGATGCAAGTTGCACGCTTTGTATAGAACTTGTCATCACATACTTGGCGATTTTAGAAAAATCATGAATCTGTCCATCTGAATTGATTAAAACTTGTTCTAAAGAATTTGTGATGCCAACTCCATTTTCTAAATCATCCTCTATTTGTTGCCCATACGTTTTCGCATTCATAAGTGCAAGTGTACGCTGATTATTTTGAATTTGACTATTTGTATTATATGTAAATAAGCCCAAAAGACATATTCCTACAAGAAATACAGTTAATGGGACTATTGTTTTCTTCTTCACTTTTTTCTACCTCGGTTATATTTCCAACTCAAGATTATAACACAAACTATAAGTTTAAATGTTAATTTTTGTTGTTGTATAATACTTATGGTGATCTTATGTTAAACAAAATAGAATGTATACAATTATTAAAACAAGATGTAATACCAGCACTCGGTTGTACAGAACCCGTATGTGTTGCCTTATGTTTGGCACATGCTTCAAAAGTATTAGATGAAGAAATCCTTTCTATTGAATGTGATGTGAATATTGGCATTTTTAAAAATGGAATGTCAGCCGGTATACCTAATTTTGAGCATGTGGGATTAAAGTATGCAGCAAGTCTTGGTGCTTTTTTAAAGAATCCAGAAAAGGGTTTAAAACTGTTTGAAGATATTGATGATGAAATTAAAAATAAAGTGTACAAATTTAAAGATACACAAATACATGTAGATTCAAGTCAAACAGGACTTTTTGTGAAGGGTACAATTCATACTCAAAATCAAACGAGTACTTGTATCATCAAGGATGAACATACAAACGTAATCTATCTTTCTAAGAATGATGAAATTTTAATCAATAATGAAAACACTTTAAATACACAATCCAGTTTAATTCAAAGTCTTAAACAGATGCATATTTCTGATATTGTGGATTTAGTCAATGAACTTGATGTCGATGACATTGAATTTCTTTATGATGGAGTCAAGATGAATTTAGAACTTGCGAATTATGCCAAAGATCATAACTTACCTTTATCCAGTTCTTTTTCAACAAATCTTATATCCATACTAACTTCAGCCATAGAAGCTAGACTTTCTGGATGTCCATTAAGTACGATGTCCAGTTCAGGTGCAGGTACTAAGGGTATTGCCCTCATTCTTCCAATTCATATTGTTGCTGAAGAGGAACATATCGCAAAAGAAAAAGAATTAAAGGCTTTAGCTTTAGGACACTTATTAAATCGCTATATCAATTCTTATATAGGAAAATTATCCCCTATGTGTACATGTGTCATGGCAAGTAGTACAGCTTGTAGTGCAGCACTAGTCTATATGTTTGGTGGAAATAAAGAACAGATTGGATATGCGATCAAAAATATGACAGGTACAGTTACAGGTATGATTTGTGATGGTGGAAAAGTTGGATGTAGCTTAAAAGTATCTACGGGAACTCTATCCGCACTTCTTTGTGCAAAAACCGCATTAAACAATGCTCCACTAAAGGATAGTGATGGTATTGTGGCAAGCAGTCCAGAAAAGTGTATTCAAAATATGGCTTATCTTTCTAAGCATGGCATGAAAGATGTAGATACGACAATCGTAGAAATTATGAAGAAATAAACAAAGCGTAGGATTTCCTGCGCTTTTACTGTAGTATATAAATATTTTCTTCAATCAATTGAATCACTTTTCGTACAAATTGTAAGCTTACCAAATCATTGACTTTGTGACCCGTCGTTTCTAACTCACTAATTTCTATAATCGGTAAAGAATACTTTTCTAAACCCTCTTCTTTAATAGGTGTATGAAACGTATGCCCACATTCTAAATCATAGAACAAATAATAGTGATATATCGGCTCATCCTTAAGTTCAACATCACCAAAGTACACAATGGAATAATCATCATCCATATACTGCCCTTCATAATAGAATTGTTTCTTATACTTTTTGTACTCCTCTACTTCATAACTATAGATTCTTTCAGTTTCATAGCCAATGAATTCTTTATGGATACAAACTGGTGTCAAAATTTGCAACAACGTATCTTTCATGCGATACATCTCTCGTTTCTTTTTTCTAGCTCCATCAATGAATGCTGAATTATCAACATAGCGATGACTTCTAGAATACGCTCTTTGTTCTCTTTCTTTATCTCGGTAGTTTTTGGCTCGTTTATTCACACTATACAAACAATCCACTAACATTTGTTTGGTGATAATATGATTTGAAAGATTATCACTATATTCTTTTGGTGTTTTCATATTTGTCCTCCGTTTTTCCTATAATATTCAAATCTATAATCTGTATTTGAGAACAAATATTTGTACACTTATTATATCATCAAAAACTACCTCCTAGACAAATAAATCTATTGACAATTTTGCACGATTTTAACATTATTTTCACTACTATTGACATTTCTGCACAATATTGACATTATTTTCAGTAGTATTGACATTTATGTATTAAAAATAGCGGACTTGCCGCTATTTTTTTAGTACAGATTCAATTGTTTGTAGTAAAGATTGGATTTCAATCGGTTTTGAAACATGATCACTCATACCTGCATCTAAACAATCTTTACGATCTTCTTCAAAGGCATTAGCAGTTAAGGCAATGATTGGAAGTTGACTTCGATTATTTGGCAAAGAACGTATAACTTTGCAGGCTTCAAAGCCATTCATTCTTGGCATTTGAATATCCATTAATATGCAATCGAAACAATCCACCGCATTTTCTTTCACCATCGTTATAGCTTCTAATCCATCTTTAGCACGCATCACTTTAAGACCTTTATCTTCTAGAAGTGTTTGGGCAATTTCAGCATTCAAATCATTATCTTCCA
Organism: uncultured Holdemanella sp.; assembly: GCF_934772795.1. Taxonomy (GTDB): domain Bacteria; phylum Bacillota_I; class Bacilli_A; order Erysipelotrichales; family Erysipelotrichaceae; genus Holdemanella. The sequence continues at coordinate 18,733 of NZ_CAKVMR010000040.1, read as the reverse complement.
CAAGAAGAATGTGTTTTCCTGTAAGATCAATTTCTTTGTCATCCACCTCTTTGACTTCTTGTTCCTCTACGATATAGCGATGAGGAAGATTTACAACAACGGTTGTTCCTTTACCTTCTTCACTCTCTATACTTATAGTTCCATGCATGAGATCCACCAATTTTTTAACGATTGGCATACCCAAGCCTGTACCGATTACACCAGATTCACTGGATGTTTTTTCTCTTGTGAAGTTTTCAAAGATATGTGGTAAATATTCTTTAGAAATACCGATACCCGTATCTTGAACAACTGCTTTATAGTCGGATAAACCTTCTTCTCTTTCAATTTCTTCTAAAGAAAAAGAAATCGTGCCACCTACATTGGTATATTTAATCGCATTACTCATTAAATTCACATAGATTTCTCTGATTTTTAAAGAGTCCGTTAAAATCATATTGTGTTTAATATTCACCGCATAGTTCAATGTCTGATTCTTTTGACGAATATCCGGTTCAAAGAATTGTAGAAGATTATCACAAGAAGTATAAATATCCCATGGTTTTTCTTTCAATTCTTCTTTTCCACTTTCTATTTTAGACATTTCTAAAATATTATTGATCAAAGAAAGTAAGTATTGACTGGATTCATCAATCTTTTCTAGATAGTTTCTAGAAACTTTTGAATCCTCCCAATGACTTTTCATCAATTCACTAAAGCCAATAATCGCATTTAATGGTGTTCTTAAATCGTGCGACATATTAAATAAGAATGCACTTTTAGCGGCACTTCCTTCTTTGGCTTGTTCTAAAGATTGTTTCAACATTACAAGGTTTGAAATATCGACAAATATTGTAATAATAATACGTTCTCCATTGGGATTTTTAAACACCTTTGATTTGGCAAGTGCATGTACTTCATAAGATTCTTTAGGATTGATAATCACTTCAAAATCAACCGAACCATCGTGTGTTCTTAATGCGATCAAACGATCATTTGTGGTTGGATCTGGATATTCAAACTTTTTAAAGATTGAACGCATCTTACTTTGCACATCTTCTAAATCGTCTATATGAAATATCTTTAAAGCTCTTTTATTTAAATGAACAATTCTATGTTCCTTTACTGTATATGCGAATACTCCACATGGTAACTCATCTAGAATCTCTTTATAGTAATCATTTTGCGCAACATTTTGATTACGCAACTTCTCATTCGTTTCAGATAGATACGTTTCTATAATCTTATCCTTTTCTAAACGTACAATGTCACTTATATCTTGATGAATACCGGCAATCGAACCATCTTCCATTTTCTTACCTGAACAGCGAATCATCATAATCCCCTTTTCAGGATGTAGAAAACGATACACAATTTCCGTTCTTTCTTCGCTTAGTTTTCTTACATATTCACCAAATTGTTCTTGATCTTCAGGATGTACATGTGATAAATGGAATTTTAAGCATTCTTGTGCATCCAGTTCCTTTGATGCGCCAATTAAATTTAAGAAGCAATCATCCCCATATAATTGATCATCTACTAATTTCCATGTTCCTATTGAGTTCTCTTGAAGAACTTGATTCATTATTGTGTTCATAAGTCAATTATAATAGCGTTTTCAATGAAAGAGAAGAAAAAAACGTATGAATTCGAAAAATTGTGTTATTATTATAAAAATATTTTTTTGTAAAGGAAGTGAAACATATGCGTATAGTTATTAAAGTAGGTACGAGTACTTTGGCATACGAAAATACAGGTCTATTACATATTCGTAGAATGAAGCAGTTATGTGAAGTGCTTAGTGACATAAAAAATGCAGGGCATGAAGTGATTCTTGTATCCAGTGGAGCCATTGGAATGGGCATGGGAAAATTGGGATTGGATTCGAAGCCGCATGATCTTCCGGGAAAACAGGCTTGTGCAGCCATTGGACAATGTGAATTGATGTATACATATGATTCTTTATTCTCACAATATAATCATATTGTAGGACAAATATTGATTACTAAAGCGGATATTGAAAATGATGATCGTAAAACAAATTTCATCAACACTATGGAACATTTATTAAAAAGAAACGTACTACCTATTGTAAATGAAAATGATACGATTGCGACGGAAGAAATCGTAATTGGAGATAATGATAATTTGGGGGCTATTCTAGCTAAGAATATTCATGCCGATCTATATATTATCTTATCGGACATTGATGGATTGTATGATGATGATCCTCATAAAAATGAAAATGCCCAACTCATTCCTGTCGTCTATGAATTGGATGAAAAGATTTTAAGCTTTGGACAAGGCGTCAACTCGAATGTAGGTACGGGTGGTATGAAGACAAAATTAGAGGCTGCCAAAATCTGTATGGATGCAGGCCTAGATATGATTATCACCAATGGTCAAAAGCCAGATGCTTTATATTCTATTATAGATAATGAAAGTATTGGCACTCGTTTTGTAGCCAAGAAAGGAGCCTAATATGACAACTCAAGATATTATGAGAAACGCCAAAAATGCCACTAAATCATTGATGTTGTGTGATGAAGCGAAAAAGAATGAAATTCTTACATCTATGGCAAATTCTTTATTAGCTCATAAAGAAAATATTTTAAATGCGAACCAGATTGATTTAGAAAAAGCTATGGTGAGTGATGTCATGAAAGATCGTTTACGATTGAATGATCAACGCTTAAATGATATGGCTCAAGGCATTTTAGATGTCATCAAATTAGAGGATCCAACTGGAAAAGTATTGAATGAAAGAACATTAGAAAATGGTTTAGTTGTTCAAAAAGTAAGTGTACCATTAGGTGTCATTGCGATTATTTATGAAAGTAGACCCAATGTCACAAGTGATGCGGCTACTTTATGTATTAAAAGTGGAAATACATGTATTTTAAGAATTGGTAAGGAAGCTTGGAACAGTGCCAATGCGATTGTACAAGCTCTACAAGAAGGAATTCATAAATGTGGGGTAAACCCAAACATTGTACAGTTGATTCAAGATACAACACATCAAAGTGCCAATGAATTAATGGAAGGAGTAGGCTATATTGATCTATTGATTCCTAGAGGTGGAAAGAATTTAATTTCACGTTGTGTAGAACATGCCAAAGTACCATGTATTCAAACGGGTACAGGCATTTGTCACATCTATGTCGATGAAGAAGTCGATCAAGATATGGCTGTTAAAATCATTGAGAATGCGAAATGTTCTAGACCTAGTGTTTGTAATGCAGAAGAAGTCTTATTAGTGCATTCCAAAGTAGCCAATGAATTCTTACCAAAATTAAAGAAACAATTGGATACATATCCTGTTGAACTCAGATTGGACAAAAGAGCACAAAAAATCATTGAAGGCACAAAAGCAACAGAACAAGATTTTGACACTGAATTTCTAGATTATATTCTTGCCGTTAAAATTGTGGATTCTGTAGAAGAAGCCATTGAACATATTTCAAAACATTCGACAAAACACAGTGAATCCATTTTAACTACAAACAAAGAACACGCCAAACTCTTTACACAATCCATTGATAGTGCAGCTGTATATGTGAATTGTTCAACACGCTTTACAGATGGAGGTCAATTTGGTCTAGGCTGTGAGATTGGTATCTCCACACAAAAGCTTCATGCGAGAGGTCCAATGGGATTAGAAGAGCTAACAACATATAAATACATAGTCCAGGGTAATGGACAAATTCGATAAGCAAAAACAGGCAACTTCTAAATGCCTGTTTTTTTAATCTAAGAAAACGAATAATAATTTGTTAAATTTATTCCGTCAAGAACTCACCACCTCAATACAATGGTACAACAACACTACATAATTTAACTTATTTAACATTTTTTCAAAGTCATTTTATGCATTTAACTCCGTTTCTTCAAAGTAATTTTGCACGATTTACTCCATTTCTTCAATGTATCACAGTACCATTTGTTCATTATTATTAAATTTATTGGGCTTCCTTAGTTCAAAACAAAAGAAACATTAGTATTTAAATTCACTAATGTTTCTATCAATACATTTTTTCATCATTCTTAATGTGCAAGTTTCCAACTTACTGCCTTTTCTCTAGAATCCACAAAACGTTTATAAATACCTTCTTGTTTCATTAATTGATTGTGTGTTCCTTGTTGAACGATGCTTCCTTTATCTATCACAACAATTTGATCGGCGTTTCTGACAGTTTTTAATCTATGCGCAATCATAATAATTGTCTTTTCTTTTGTCAAAGCATCGATAGCTTCTATTAATTCCTTTTCATTTTCAGGATCCACATTGGCTGTTGCCTCATCCAAAATAATAATGGGTGCATCCTTCATAATGGCACGCGCAATGGAAATACGTTGTTTTTCCCCACCAGAAAGTGTAGCTCCACCTTCACCAATAACTGTATTGTATCCATCAGGTAATTGACTTATAAACTCATGGCAACAAGCTTTCTTTGCCGCCTCAACTACTTGTTCATGAGTGGCTTCTTGATTACCGAATTTAATATTATTTTCAATGGTATCCGCAAACAAATAGACTCTTTGAAATACAAACGCAAAGTTATTCATTAAACTATTCATACTATAGTCTTTTACATTTATACCACCAAGACTCACTTCACCATCATCCACATCCCAAAATCTTGCGATCAAATTACATAATGTAGATTTTCCTCCTCCAGAAGGACCCACAATGGCTGTCGTAGTCTTTTCTGGAATCAACAAGGATACATCATCAATAATTTTTCGTTTATCATAAGAAAATGAAACATGATTCAATTGAATATCATGACACTTTGGTTCAATTTCTTTTCCATCAATATCCATCGTATTCAATTTCAGAATCTCATTGGCTTTATCCACACAAACACTGACTACATGTAAAAGAGATGAATAGTTTCCTGCCGTTTCTAAGCTTGAAAAAAGCATAAAGGAAGCTATTGTCATACCAATCGCATTCACCGCATTCATAGTTCCATTTACATAAAAGGCTGCACAACTAATAATGATAATTGCACCTGTAATCTTTGTCACGATACCCTGAAGAAAATGATAAGGTACAAATACAAGTTCCATTTTTGTATTGATTTTAGCACACGCATTATTGGCATCATTCAATCGTTTCGCCTGTTTACCCAATAAGTTATAAGATTTTACTTCCGAAATACCTTGCACATATTCCATGATTTGATTCACGAGTTCTGTATCACACTGAACTTTTTGTTCCGAATCTTTTTTACCAGCTTTCTGCATCATAGAATTAATTATAAAGAATACAATAACACCAACAATAGATATCAATCCAATCCTTACATCAAAAATAAGGATCATACATATAATCATTGTTGTTTCTAAAATCCCCTGCATTGTAAGCATTACAACTCTTGAGGCAACATCTCCAAGTACTTCCATTGTATTTGTCGTAACAGAAGCAATCTCACCAATACTATTTGAATTAAAATATCCCATTGGAAGATAACGAAGATGTTCTGCAATCTTAATACGCATAAAGGCACTCGCATTGTATCCACCTTCTGTCTGAAGTACAGACGAAATTCTTTTACAAACAATATCTATCACAATCGCAATAATCATAATGACTAATGAGCCAAGAATATATTTACCCATTGATTTTCCTTCAATCAAGCCCATCAAAATATACATAATAGCCGGTATTTTCATAGCTGAAGCAAGTGCTTCTACTAAACCAATCATCATAGATAATTTAAATTTCTTACTGTTTTCTTCACCAGAAAATTTAAAGAATTTTGCCAAGATTTCAAACATATTATTTTCCCTCCTTTACTGTATCCTTTACAGAAATATGCGCATTCCACATATCTTTATAAAATGCACATGATGAAAGAAGTTGATCATGCGTGCCATGTGCTACTACATTTCCATCATTTACCACAAAGATTTGATCACTGTCTTTTATTGTAGAAAGCCTATGCGCAATCACAATCAATGTTTTTCCTTCTACAAGTTTAGCGATAGAATTTTGAAGAATTGCCTCATTTTCTGGATCCGTATACGCTGTAGCCTCATCTAAAATCACAATAGGTGCATCTTTTAACATGGCTCTAGCGATAGAAATACGTTGTCTTTCTCCTCCAGAAAGGTGACCACCAGCACCACCGACAATCGTATCAAAACCATTTTCCAACTGCATAATAAAGTCGTAACAACCACTCTTTTTTGTGACTTCAATTATATCTTCATCACTCGCATTAGGATTTCCTTGACGGATATTTTCTCGTACTGTTTCATTAAATAAATAATTATCCTGTGCTACATATGCGATTTTTTGATTAAAGTCCATAAGAGACATTTGTTTGATATCTACACCACCAATTTTTATACTTCCAGAATTCACATCCCACAAAGACGCAATCAACTTTGCGATTGTTGACTTACCACTTCCGGATGGACCCACAATCGCATTGACACTTCCTGCCTTACATACCATATTCACTCCGTGTAGGATCTCCTTTTCGTGATATCCAAATTTCACATTGCGTAATTCAATCGAATTGTCTTTTGGCACAGCCACACTCTTTTCAGGTCGATGTAGCTCAGGCTGATCTAAAATTCCAACAACCTCACCGACAATAACACCAATCTTTCCTAAATCATCTGTATAAGAAAAAGCTGTGATCAATGGTCCGGCAATCCCTAATGATAAAATTATGCATAAGATAAAATCAGGCATTGTAAGTGTGCCATTTTCAACATAATGAGCTCCAAAAGGAAGCACGGTCAATAATGTATAGGGAGTTATTGTCATCATGAGTGCATGATAAATCGAACACTTTTTCATCCATGAAATAAAGGAATTCGCATAGGCCTTGGCAGCACGGGTAAATTTCGCATAAGAACTCTCTGTTTTTCCAAAAGCTTTAATGACTTCAATTCCATCAATATATTCAACAGCTGCATCATTTAAATCTTTCGTTGTCTTTACTGTCTTTTCAAAGTTTGGCTTATAATCAATCATCATTCCAAAATAAGATAGGAAACCAATAATAATGGGTAATAATGACCAAAGAGCCAATCTATAATCAATTGTAAAAAAATAGATCAACACAACAATAGGACCAAGTAGATTTGAAGTGAATTCAGGAATAATATGTGCCAGCGTTGTTTCAATACTATCAATTCTTTCCACCATAATATTCTTAAATGTACCTGACGAAGTATCTTTCACATATCCTAGTGGCACACGTGCTAGCTTTTCAAAACATGCCTTTCGAATGTTTGAAAGTACAGTAAAAGTGGCCTTATGCGATAGTGTTGTTGAGAGTGAATGACAAAGCTCGGCCACAATAAAGGAAATAGCTATACATATTGAGTTTGTTAGATAGGTATTAAAATCTTTATTTCCTTCTAAAAACATCTTTACAATCGTTGCGATAAGAAAATAAGGAATGATTTTAAAAATCACATTGCCCATTCCAAGTATGACACTCCATACATAATCCATTCTCTTTTGTCCAGCCCATTCAAGGATCCAACTCATTGTAGATTTCTTCTTTTCTTGCATATAAACGTCCTCCTTATTAGTTGCAACTAACTCTGTTCTTATAAATAAAGGTGGCCACGGCCACCCAATATTACTGTTTAGTCGGAAATTTAATATTCCATATTCTTTCCCATCCACCCATATTAAATTCTTTTAATTGATGGACGTTTTTCTTAGCTATCTCTTTATCCATATCGTGTTCAACTATTTGCAGTATAGACGAGAAAAAGCCTGTGTAAATCATATGCATAAGACTTTCATCAATAGTTGATAAATCCATTCCAGACTCCTTCATAATCTGCATATATTTCTTGGTTGCCTTCATTTCTTTATTCACCATATTATGAATAAATGCTTCATATTTCCCACTATCTCCACATTTAAACAATAATCTAAAATGATTATAATGATCATAAATATAATCAATCATCTGACCTGTTCCATCATTGGCTGCATTTGACATATTGTCTGTCTGATCATGAGCAGAAAGCTTTTCAAAATCATCTATTATTCCATCATAGATTTCATATATATGATTAATATACGGATCAACTAGTGCATCAAAAAGCATTTCCTTAGTCGGATAATACTTATAAAAAGCTCCCGTTGTAAGTCCTGCATCTTTGACAATACTCCTTAAAGAAGCACCACTAAATCCATCTCTTAAGAAATGTTTGATGGCGGTAGCCAATATTTTCTCTCTTGTTTTTTCAGTTTTTTCTGACATATAAATCTCCAATAAACAAATATAACAGTGTTATATCACACTGTTATATTATTCTTATCCATAGAGATTTGTCAAGTATAAAAATTGAAATTTACTATTCCCCTATTGCTTTGAAACAGACTACTACACCACAAATAAATAGTGTTATACAAACAATGAATGGAATTATTAAGTCTAATCCCAACAAACTACCTAAGATTCCAGTAATCCCGTTATAATCCCATTGATAAAGTGTCGCTGAGCACAAAATAGCTATTGAGCCAAGAAACCCCATAAGTTGCCAAACAATACCTAACATCATTTTTTTCACACAATCACACTCCCTTATTTTATCCAATTACGTCCGTAATGTCCTTAACACCTTTGCTTACAAAACTAATGACTTTTTCATTAACTACACTTCCATCTTTTAATATTTTGACATTCGCAAGACCTAGTTGATCATTCTTTTTAGGTTCTGTACTCCCTGAAAGTGTCATCCATTTAATTTGAATATCTTCTTTAGATAATTTTTGATTATAATCAACTGTATAATTTGTATTTTCAAAAATGGGAGAATTCGATTCAGCGTGAACTTGAACCGTATTCTTATCCTCTTGATAAATTTTAATTGTATAATGCACAATATCCTTTTTATTAGAAACATACTCCTTATTTGGAGATACTTTCTCTTCATAAATCAATGTTAAATCTTTATTAGAAGTACTTGTATCTTTTTCATTTTGAAATATAAAGAATAAGCAGAAACATAAAACTATACCACTAACAACTACAACAATCATTCTCTTTGACTTCATTTTTGACGCACCTTTTTTACATTGTGATTCATGAAATGTCTTCCTATATATCTATAGGCAAATCCTTTTAGCTTTGACATTTGTTGATGGTGTTCTTTTAGTAAATCATCCGGACAATCATATACACCAAAATCTTGTGTAATTCCTTCACTCTGAATATATGTAGAATTGCGATTAAAATCAATGATTGGATTTCTAAAATCTTTTACAGCTACACCATATCCACAAAATGCACCTTTACAATTTGGAAATTGATTTTGTAATTTCTTAAGATATGTCTTGTCCAATATAAATCCTTCAAGTTCAATCCACTGATTCTCAAAATATATTTCCACCCAACTATGAAAGATATTTTGGGGTGCACTCCAATACACTAAGCCTGTCATTGCTCCTTTTTGAAGTCTTTTATCAATTGTGAACCCATGAATTCTACATGGAATCTGACAAGCTCGTAAAAGAGCCATAAATAAGGTTCCTTTTGTATTACATTGGCCATAGCCATCGAATAATACTTTTGATGCACAAATCGCATCATCTTCATTATATCCAAATAAGATGTCATCTCTTACAAAATTATATATTCCCTTGATTCTTTCAAATTCATCCAATTCCTTCCACTTCTTCTTTTGAATCAGTTCTTGAATTAGAGGATTTGAATAATCCAGCATCTCCGTTTCTTTTAAATAATTATCTATCATTTTCACTTATCCTTAACATTCTAACAAATTTGAACCTACATATGATTATATCCTTCAAAATATAAGAGACTTTGAAATAGGATCTACTAAAGTGTTTTCCTTAGCTTCATCATTTGAAGCAAGTCAATATTAATCTCTACAACAAAGCATTTTTGTGATACCTTCTTTCAAAATGTCAACTCAGGTAATCGATCTGTCTTAATAATCATTTCTAACATTCTGGCAAATCCTTCTGGATTACGTATTTGATATTGCATATGGTTCAATCCCTCAAAAACTGGAAAGTTACCATATTTATAGGATTGCATCACTGCATTTCGATATTTAAAATGATCTTCTTTACTACCAAATTCCCAGAATGTATGTTTTTGTAGCTCTTCTGATAATTTTGGAAATGGCTTATCTTCTAGACTATCATCCATCTGTTTTCTCAAATTTGTATATGACAAATTCTTTCCTGCTTCTATGAAATAAGGCTTGATATTATCATCGTCACACCACATAATTTTCTTCAATGTTTTCCCATTTGTCCAATACAAACTTTTCATGGCCACATATAAAAATGGAACCATAATTCTACGTGTTATCTTACCAATCTGTGCAAATTGACCACCATCAAAGAATATATGCTTTACCGGTATTTTTGTATCTGTTAAAAATTCCATCGCCAGATCTGCACCAATCGAAGATGCTACTACTAGTTCAATCTCTTTGATCCCATGATCACTTAAAAATCGTTTAATCTGTTGTATCTCATCACTTTTACCTAGATACTTTTGATTTGCACAATATACTGTAGAAGTGGGTAGAACACAATAATACTTATCCGCTAATTTCTTGGCAACTGGTATACTACTTTCTCCAGTTACACCCATCGCATGAAAAAATAAAATAACAGGATTCAATTCATTTCCTACTGTTTGAAACAACATAATATCACCTTCATTATTTAGTACAACAAAAATATACCATCGACCCATCTATGTGAATATCCATTTGTTTGTACATCTTTTTCAAAATATCTTTTAGTTCATTTTCTGTTTGAAACGGTGGACTAAACCATCCTTTCTTTGAAAGAATATGATTCACAAGCCAATCCGTTCTTTTAGATTTACCCCTAATATAGAAACATCCTATAAAGGTACCACCTGGTTTTAAAACTCGCCACGTTTCTTGAAATGCCTTTTTCTTATCTGGAAAAGCATGAAATCCATTCATAGAAACCACAATACCATAGGATTCATCCTTCAATTTCAAATTGGATACATCCCCATGAATACATTGAATATGTGCATATCCATCAAATCTTTTTTTAGCTTGTTTAAGCATATCCATACTATAATCAAGACAAGTAATATGCGCATCTTTTAAAGCAATCCATTTGCGTTGAGTAAATACAGCGGTTCCAACTGGAACATCTAGAAGTTTACCTGAAAAATCATTTGGAATATACGATAAAACTTTTCTGGCTATATCATTATCATTAGTACCACTCCAAAACAACATGATATACAGCTTACTGAAAATATTTCCCTGTGTCAAAACATCATCATATATACTCTTAGATGATTCATACGCATTTTGTATTTTGTCCGCCATATCCAACTTCACCTCTTTTCCATTCTTCAAAATACTATTTTCTATATTCCTTTCACAACACTTCTTACTTCTTCTACCCACTTGTCAGCATGGCAACAAAATAATTCTTCATGCTGCATATCATATTTATGAATATCCGGATTCTTAAAATATGTATGATATCTCTTTTCGTATTTTTCACCCATCTTTGTCGCATAGAATACATGAATTTTTGTTCCCGATACATCCATATTATGTTGGACTTTCGTCACTAAATCCGAATAGAATTGATTATAAATACTACTCTTCGTAATCCAAGGACTTCCTAATCCAAACATATCTAAAAATCCATTCACCAATTCCTTCTTCGAATCATCCATTTGAGCTTTCTTTTTCTCCATCAATTTTGGAAGTTTTCCAGTATGCACCATTTTATACATAATTGGTGTTACTATAGACGCTTGAATTGTAGCCATCACCTTTCCTGCCTCATCCATATCACTACTTCCAATAATGCCATGATCTATATGAATTCTTTTTCTTTGAATCAACAAAGAAACAAAACTTCCTCCAAGCGAGCATCCATAGGCTGCTTTAATTCTTCCACCATAATGATCCATAATTTCTTGTTCAATCTTTTCACACTCTTCTTCCATCGAATGAAATTGCGTATTCTCATTTGGATCAAAGCCATCATATGAAATAGCTACCGTATAAAAATATGCATGTAATCCTTCTAATACATGATCAAAACTACTATATAAACAACAAGTGCCTGGAAACAAAAAGATGACTGGTTTACTTTGATCTCCACTTTCATAAAACTTCATAATCAACCTCAAATTGTTAGATTAAACTAACTTTCTTCTTGGCTTCAGTTTAGCACCGCAATGAATGACATGCAAGAATAATATCGTCAAAAGAAAAGACAACCCTTATTAAGAATTGTCCAATTTCCATTTCTTCAAAGTCATTTCATGCGATTTATGCCGTTTCTTCAATGTATTGTGTTATTATTTGTTAATTCAAGTGAAAAGAGTAGAATATTTACCTTCAGAATCATATCTCACTTTGACTACAAAGCACTGTTTTTTATAAAAAGATATTCCGTAGCCAATTGCATTTTCATATTTTTTAAATCTATGTTCTTCAAGATATTTTTGTTCGACAATTTGTCTTGCGCCTTCTTTGGCATCATCAATCAAATCATCTTCACTTATTGAATGTTTACACTCAATAAGCACCACTGTTCCAAGTATGTTTTCTGGTAAAACGCATACATCAAATCTACCATTTCCAGATTCTCTATTGGATACCACCTCATAATCATTCAACAATCCTACTAGAAATCCATGATAAAAGGATTCTTGATTATCGAAATAACTAATACTTCTTAATAGAATATCATTCAACAATAGATTTACTTTCTTTGCATCACCATCCACAAGTTCTTGATACAGTTCACCTTTTCTACTTGTTGTATAATCTTCAAAATATGACATGAAGGATTGTTTATAGATTTCATAAACTTCCTTATTCGGGATAATCAATTCGTATTGGTTTTCTCCCCTATCTTTAATGGCCTTTAAATATCCAGTTAGTAATAGAAAGCTATAAATATTATTGATATTATCCATTTCACGATACGTAAGTTCAGGCTTGATATATTTAATGAGTGATTGACCACTCATTAATACATCAAACTCCTTGCGTAATTTTTTATCCCCATTTTGAATATACTTAACAACAAGATCATTTCCACTGGTATTTGCCCAAAAAGAAATTGGTTTAAAAGACACATCTTGCATTATATTTTTAACATACATCAATGTACTCCAGGGATTGTAAATTTCTTTATTACCAAATTGATATCCATCATACCACTCTTTTACTTCATTCATCTTTTCGGAAAGATTATAATCTTTCAACAACTGCTTAACTTCTGATTCAGTAAACCCAAAAGATTCACTACTAATATTATTTAAAACAGAATAAGCAGTAAAATTATTCAATCCAGTAAAAATACTTTCCTTAGAAATACGAAGACACCCGGTCATAACACCTTTTTCTAAAGCATCGTTGGTTTTAAGTGCTGAAGAAAAAACACTTCTTAAAAACTCAACCATTTCTTCATAATAATCATTTTGATATGCAGATTGTAAAGGAACATCATATTCATCAATTAATACAATGACCTTTTGTTGATAATAAGCATACAAAGCATTCGTTATAACTCTCAAGGAAATTTTTAAATCTTCAATACAAGATGAACGATTATGCAATTTATTTAAAATATCTTTAGTTGTATCCGACAATTGATCAGAAGATAATATTTCTAAGTTTTTCTCTAACAATTCATAAATCACATTTGAAAAAGATGAAATTTGCGCATCAAAAGTTAAGCTTTTCATTTCCTTTAAAGAAATAAAAATCGTTGGATACTTATTTTGATACTTTAAAGCATCCTTATTCTTCGAAATATTTAAACCATTAAATAGATAAGAATTTTCTTTCTCGTTGATTGAAAAGAAATAATAGAGCATCGACATATTCAGAGTTTTACCAAATCTTCTAGGCCTTGTATATGAAACAACTTGTTCATTTAATACATCTTCAATGAAATTTGTCTTATCCACATAATAAGCACTTTTATCAATCATAGTTTTAAAATTTTCAATTCCCGTCGGTAATAATTTCATTCTATCAATTCCTTTCACAGTTATTATACTTTATATTTTTTAACTTTTTCTTCAATTCCTAACAAGAATTTAAAATTCATATAATACAAAAAAAAAAACAACTCTCCTTTATAATCAGAGAGTTGTTCAATAGTTAAATCAATATGCTTTTCTATTTTAGTAAAGCTTAGCACCTGCAGGAATCTTGTCATCAACCATCAATAAGTTTAGTCCTTCATGACCATCTTCTTCATGTAAAGCTGAGATCAACATACCTTCAGAATTAATACCCATCATTTTTCTTGGTAGTAAGTTTACAATCGCAATTGCAGTCTTTCCAACCAATTCTTTTGGTTCATAATTATCATGAATTCCACTAACACATTTTTATAGCTTCACTTCAAATTGCTGTACTATGATATATCATTAAAATCCAATCACTTTAATTATTTTTGATGTTGCAATTTATACATCGTCTTTTGCGTTTCGATTTCTGCTCGTAATTCTTCTTCACTAGGTAAATATAATTTATACTTACTTGCAAATAATTGTTCATTACCCTTTAGAATTGAATATCTTGCAATATCTTCATCCGTATCAGAACATAAAATAATACCAATGGTTGGATTATCTCCTTCTGTGCGTTTTAATTCATCGTACATTCTTACATACATATCCATTTGTCCAACATCTTGATGTGTCACTTTACTCGTTTTTAAATCAATTAAAACAAAACATTTCAAATAATAATTATAGAATACTAAATCAATAAAATATTCCTGTTTCTCTGTATGGATATGTTGCTGTCTTGCAACAAATGCATACCCTTTTCCTAGTTCCATTAAAAATTTTTGAATGTTTGAGATAATACTTTTTTCGAGTTCTGTTTCTGTAAAATCTGTATTCTGTGCTAACCCTAGAAATTCTGCCACTACTGGATTTTTAATAAACTCTAACTTATCATTTTGATAATCAGCCGTTAATTCTTTCATTTCATTTTCAACCAAACTTTTCTTCTGTGTTTGGAGTAAACGATAGTAATATTGAGAAGATATATTTCTTTGTAAAGTTCTAACACTCCAAGATTCATTCATTGCTTCTTTTTCATACCAATCTCTAGCAATTTTATCTTTTACTTGTATCAATATTCTATAATGCGTCCAACTCAGAATAGATTCAAATTTTCCACTCGCTGAGTGGAAAATTTTAGGATACAGTTTATAAAACAAATAAAAGTTATATAAATTTGTCTTCGTATAACCTTTCCCATATAACTTAGTAAGTTCTTTTGATAAATTCTTAATAACTTTGCTACCATATTCAGCACGATCTTCTCCATTTAAAATTTCTTCTGCAATTCGATAACCAATTAACCAGTTACGAGATACTAACGCAACATTTATAGCTTGATATGCACTCTTTTGAGAGCTATCAATAATGTATTTCATATCCAAGATAATATCATCAGTTTTTTCAAATTTTATTATTCTGAGTATTCCACGCATTCAGAGCCACACCGTCCAGCACTGAGAGCCACCCAATCCATTAATCAGAGCCGTTTATACACCTTCAGTTGTAAGATGTATTTGTAGAATATTAAGTTCTACAGATCTTGCGAATTGGAGGTGTTTTTTTTATGCGAGATTTAAAACGAATTCTTGAACTTAGGTTTGAGAATCATTCTCAGCGTGAAATCGCTAGAATGCTGAAAGTGTCACGAAATACTGTTCGTGATGTATTTGATGCAGCAGATGCTGCAGGTGTCTATTGGAACACTGCTTACAATTTAAGCGAATCCCAAATTAATGAACTTCTTTTTCCATCAAATGGAATAGATGTTTCTTTTGAACAGCCTGACTATGCATATGTGCATAAGGAGCTTTTGAAGGTTGGAGTCAGTTTAAAAATGCTTTGGAAAGAATATGTGGATCAATGTAAAAGTACGCATAAGGTATATCTAAAGTACAGTGCATTTTGTAACAATTACTCGAGCTATGTAAAAAAGAACAAGCTTACGATGCATATCACGCATAAGCCTGGGGATAGGATAATGGTTGACTGGGATGGTAAGACAATGAAGGTTCATGATCGCTCATTGAACCAGGATGTTACTGCTTATATGTTTGTAGCCGTGCTTCCATTCAGCATGTACTGTTATGTAGAGGCTTGTCCTCGGATGGATTCTAAGAATTGGATTAATTGTCATATTCACGCATTTGAATATTTTGGTGGTGTCTCACGCATTCTTGTTCCAGATAATCTTAAAACCGGTGTTACTGAACACAAGAAGTATGAGGATCCTGTTTTGAATAAATCTTACCAGGAAATGGCAGACTATTATGGAATGGCTGTTATTCCTGCACGCGTTAAAATGCCAAAAGATAAAGGAGCTGCAGAAGGATCTGTATTCAGTATGGCTACAACGATAATTGGTATTTTACGTAATCGAACATTCTTTACTTTTGAATCATTGAATAAAGCCATCTATATTGAAATGAACAAATTAAATAATGAAGAATTCCAAAAGCGTGAAGGTTCTAGAAAATCTGTTTATATGAATGAAGAAAAAGATTATATGAATCCATTGCCAGAACATCCATTTGAATTGAGTGAATGGAAAATGGCAACAGTCCAGCTAAATTATCATATTCAAGTAGAAAAAATGAATTATTCAATTCCTTATGAATATGTTGGAAAACGAGTGGAAGTAAAACTGACAAAAGATACAGTCACTGTTTATTATAAAAAGAATCAGATCTGCCAACATAAACGCTTATATGGTCATCGCAATCAGTATTCTACCAATGAGGCGCATATGCCAAAGAACCACCAATTGTTCCAGTGGAATAAAGAACGCTTTATGAATTGGGCTGCAACAATAGGTCCTTCCACTGTTGAACTAATCACTCTTATGTTTAGTCGTTATAAAGTAGAAGAACAAGCCTACAAGGGATGTTTGTCTATTTTGAAATTGTCTGATAAATATTCGCAGGCAAGATTAGAAAATGCATGTAAGTTGGCGCTTTCTCGCTTATCTAATCCTACCTATAAGAATATTAAGTTGATTCTAGAATCAGGTCAAGATGAAGTAAAACGCGAAACTGAACGTATGACAAATAAAGAAGATACTACATATGCATTCACTCGTGGAACTGAATATTATGGGGGTAAAAAGTAATGAATCAAGAATTATATGAAAAACTAAGAGAAATGAGATTGCCTATCATGGCTGAAGAATATAAAGATAAGTCTGAAAATCCGAGTATACAAAATATGACTTTTGAAGAAAGATTGGAAGCCATGGTCATCAAAGAATATGATTCGCAAATCAATCGCACAGTTAAGCGCTACATCAAAAACGCCAACTTCTATGATTCAAACGCAAATCTACAAAATATCAATTATAAGCCTGACCGTGAAATCAACAGAGGCTTGATAGAAGAACTGAGTACAAATGAATATATCCAGCAGAAACTGAGCATTATTTTGATTGGTGCATCTGGATCGGGAAAGACTTGGATTTCAAACGCTTTTGGAGTTAATGCATGTATGGAAAGATACAAAGTTCAATATATTCGTTTGCCAGACTTGTTTCAGGAAATTGAAGAAGCAAAGATTCAAGGGCATTACAAAAAATATATGAAAAAACTTTCCAAAGTTGATTTATTGATTCTAGATGAATTCTTATTAACAACCATCAGTGAATGCGAACGGAACGATTTATTTGAAGTGATACAATCAAGAACTGATAAAAAATCGACAATTTACTGCAGTCAATGGGCTCCTGAAGGCTGGCTAGGCAAATTAGGCGATGGGCCACTCGCTGATGCCATTCTAGATTGTATTAGAAACTCATCTTATACAATTCTTTTAAAATGCAATTGACGGCTAATTCGGTGCACCCCTAGCGGTCATACCGGTTTCGAATGACGCTTGAAGCGGTGCAACATGACGTACTACCGGTGTAATAGGACCTCCTTAATGCTATAGTTTGACTGTAGTGAAAGGAGGTCTTTTTGTATGCAGAAAAGCACTACAATTATTGGTGTTCTTGAAATGTTAGAAGATGGTTTCTCTTATAACGACATTCGTACAAGATATTCGATTGGGAACAGCACTATCACTGACATCAAGAAAAAGTTTAAGACAATGGATGTAACTCTTAAGCAACTTCATTCTATGACACCAAAAATGGTTGAACAAATGTTCTATCCAAACGCACATCCTAGAAAGGAAGCTCCGTTACCGGATTTTGAGAAAGTCTATAAAAAGCTTACAGATAAAAATTCTAAGGCAAATTTGTATTTTATTTGGATTGATTATAAGAAATTATATCCAGATGGCTATCAATACACGCAATTTAAACATTACTTTAAACAATGGCTTGATGAGAATCATTTGGAAAGCAATCTTAGAATGGCAATCAACAGAGTTCCTGGTGAAATTATGTATATAGACTGGGTTGGAGACACTTTGGATCTTGTATATACTGATGTGCCTGGTGAACTTCAGACTGCTCATTTTTTTACAACAACCTTAGGTGTGAGCAGTTACTGCTTCGTTATGGCGTTTCCAAACGAACAAACACCCAACTTTCTTCAGGGTACGATAGAAGCTTTAAACTTTTATGGAGGTGTTCCTAAAATTCTAAAGCCCAACAATACAAAGGCTGCTTCTATTAAAAACACAAAAGATGTATTGATTTTAAACAAGGTCTATGAAGACTTGCAGGATTACTATAATACTGTAATTGTTCC
>NZ_CAKVMR010000039.1 GCF_934772795.1 uncultured Holdemanella sp. | reverse complement strand
ACACGTCGCTTTGGATTTGAAAAAGTAGCTATTACATTAAGAGAGTCTATCAATGCCAACATCAACAACTGGTCAGCCATGTTGTATGATGGAAAAGATTACTATTTCTCAAAGAAATACAAGATGCAGATCGTAGACAGAGTCGGTGGTGGAGACAGCTTTGGAGCTGGATTGATTGCGGCATGTTTGGAAGGATATGATGCACAATCCACAATCGAATTTGCGGTAGCTGCAAGTTGTTTAAAACATTCAATTGAAGGTGATTTCAACATGGTGAGCATGGATGAAGTGTTGAAATTAGCTGGTGGAGACGGTTCAGGCCGCGTCCAAAGATAAACCAATAATTTCGGTAGCAACAGATTACTATCATGTATTTATTTCTCCTATTCACAACAACAATACTTACATTTAAAATATCTAACTTTTAGTCGTCTGTTACTAACTATATATACTAGGAAGAGCTTGTCACTCTTCCTTTTTTTCGTAAAATTAATATTGAAAGAAGGTTACTTATGAATGTTGGATTCATGGCTTGTATTGTACTATCTGTTTTGTTTCTAATTGTAGGAATAATGTTTGCACTATTAAAAGAAAAAGGAGCTAAGTATGTTTCTGGCTTTAGTGCGTTGAATCATCCTGAAAAGTATGATAAAACATCCATTTCTTTAGATATGCGAAATCAATGTTTTACATATGCATTGATTCTATTTCTAGGAGCTATTCTTTCTTATTTCATATCCACTCTTATCGCTATACCAACCTATATAATATGGGGTATTCTTTTCTTTAAGTCTGTACATTTGGATGCTGAAAAGGCATTCGAAAAGTATCTAATCAAGTAATTTAACGCAAAAACTTTACTTTTAACTTTTCCAAGTTAAATTGAAAATTTCTAAGTTAAAAGGATTGATTATAAGAGTTGACAGTAGGTAATAAAATTTATATAATCGTTCTAAAACGAACGAATAGGAGGAACTGCTTATGTTTCATGTAAAGAAAAGAACTCTTTTGTTGATAGCTGGAATTGTATGGTTGATTGCAGGATTTAATGTAGCACGATTAGGTGTGCTTTCTTATCGTGTAATTGAATCCAAGTGGTATTTATATATTTTAACAATCATTGTGTTCTCTATATTTGGAATGATGTTTTTCAAGATGAGCAAGAAACACACAAAACGAATCATGGGATATGAAGAAACACGTCCATTCTGGCACTTCTTTGATTTAAAAGCCTATATGATCATGGCTTGCATGATGGGTGGAGGAATTGGATTTAGAGCAGCTGGAATCTTTCCGGATATCTTTATTGCCTTCTTCTATTCAGGACTAGGTTGTGCATTAGCTTTAGCGGGTGTTACTTTCTTAAGAAACTATATTCAATATGAAAACTAAAAGGAAGAGATCGATTTTTGATCTCTTCTTTAATCAATATTGGAGCTTTGGACAATGAAATTACAGATTGAATGTGCAGCAGGAAGCATATATCTGTTTTTCATGGTTGCATTATAAATGATACGTTTCTTTAAATGAAAATGGACAGAAGTCGTAGAGCAATGAATCTAGACAACTATAATGAGAATGGAACTATCAAAAAAGGAAAGAAGAAGTGGATCTTATCCAATCTATGTGCTAAATGTAGTGCTTGATTGTAGAGTTCACTGCTCCAACAGAAAGACAGGAATCCAAAGTTTGAAAATAATGTACGATTGCTGCATAATGTTGTCAGTTAAGAACCCTCACTGCTTGTGGTGAGGAGTAGTCAGTTGATGCGTATACAAAAAATATGAAAAAAGGAGAATAAAAAATGAATACAGTAACAATGAAAAATGTTGAATTTGGTGCAGGCGTACCAAAGATTTGTGTTCCTATTTGTGGAAAAACAAAGGAAGATGTTTTAGAACAAGCTAAGATCATTCTTGATACACCAGCTGATATTATCGAATGGCGTATGGATTGGTTTGAAGGTGTTGAAAATACAGAAGCTGTTGTTGAAATGGCTAAAGAATTACGTGAAGTATTTAAAGAAACTCCAGTATTAGCTACTTTCCGTTCTAAAAAAGAAGGCGGAGAATTAGAAGTTTCTACTGAATACTATGTAGAATTAAATTGTGCTATTGCCAAAAGTGGATATGTAGATGCAGTTGATGTTGAATTATATACAGGAGATAGTGAAGTAGAAACAATTGTTGCTACAGCTCATGAAAATGGAGTCAAAGTTATTATGTCAAACCATGACTTCTTTAAGACACCTGCAAAAGAAGAAATAATTTCTCGTTTGTGTGCTATGCAAGAAAAGGGTGCAGACATTCCTAAGATTGCCGTAATGCCTCAATCTAAAAAGGATGTATTGACATTATTATCAGCTACAAATGAAATGGCTGAAGAACATGCAGATTGTCCAATCATCACAATGTCTATGGCAGCTACTGGTGTTATTTCTCGTTTAGCTGGTGAAGTATTTGGTTCTTGTTTGACATTTGGTGCAGCTAAAAAGGCGAGTGCTCCAGGTCAAATGGGTGTCAATGAACTTAAAACAGTTCTTGAAACTTTACACAAGAGTTTATAATTTGTAAGGGGTGGGGAAACTCATCCTTTTTATTATTGACAATAGATATCAAAATGATATCATTTAGATAGTGGAGGTGCTTATTATGACAGAAAAAGTTTTAAGCAACAAAAAGAATGGCATGGCCATGATGATATTATGGATCGTTTTATATATTGTAGCTTTATTAATGACAATACTAGGGGCTGCATTAATTTGGCCGCTATTTATTATTGGAATTATATGGCTATGTATTGGTTGGATTCCATTTCTTGGTTTAAAAGTATTAAAGCCACAAGAAGCCTTAGTTTTAACTTTGTTTGGTAAATATGTAGGTACTTTAAAGGATGCGGGTTTCTATTACGTCAATCCTTTTTGTCAGGCTGTCAATCCTGCCGCAAAGACAAAATTAAATCAAAGTGGTGATGTGGATGATGGTTCTAAGAAGAGTATTTCCCAAGCACAAGACATTAAAGATATAGTTTCTAAAAAAGTATCTTTGAAAATCATGACTTTAAACAACAATCGCCAAAAGATAAATGATTGTTTAGGAAATCCCGTAGAGATTGGAATTGCCGTTATGTGGCGTGTTACAGATACCGCAAAGGCTGTATTCAATGTGGATAACTATAAGGAATATCTTTCTTTACAATGCGATAGTGCATTACGTAATATTGTTCGTATTTATCCTTATGATGTAGCTGAAAATGTAGATACAACAGGTGATGGTGTTGCCGATGAAGGAAGTCTTAGAGGTTCTAGTGAAGTGGTTGCTTCTAGAATTCGTGATGAAATTCAAAGTAAAGTAAAAGATGCAGGTCTTGAAATCATTGAGGCAAGAATTACATACTTGGCTTATGCACCAGAAATCGCTGCAGTTATGCTACAAAGACAACAGGCAAGTGCTATTATTGATGCACGTAAGATGATTGTCGATGGCGCTGTTGGCATGGTTGAAATGGCATTGGAGCGTTTGAATGAAAATGGGGTTGTAGAATTAGATGAAGAAAGGAAAGCGGCTATGGTTTCGAACTTATTAGTCGTACTTTGTGGAAACCATGATGCGCAGCCAGTTGTGAATTCTGGCAGCTTGTATTAATGGAAAAGAAACAGATTCCTTTGCGTCTTTCAAAAAAATTGTATGATCAAATCGCTTCATGGGCAGAAGATGATTTTCGCAGTGTCAACGGACAAATTGAATATTTATTGACGGAGTGCGTGAAACAAAGAAAAAAGAATGGCAAATATGTCAGTGATACGATGGATGAGCCAATTGAATTGGATATCAAGTAAGAGAGTGTAGAGATACATTCTTTTATTTTTGAAAAAATAAAAGCTTTACAGGTTAAACTAGAAAAACTTTGTAAATTGAGCTACTTTTAAAGGCTAAACTAGAAAAACTTAGTGAATTAAGTAACTTTTACAGGTTAAATTTTGAAGATAATGTGAATCGAATAGTCATTTTGATCGAGTTGTACATTGTAATGTATATGCAAAAAACATAAAATACTCTACAAATAGGAGGTAAATTTACTTATGTATACAAATAACTATTCAAATTCAGTAAGTACAAATTCATTATATAAAGTATACAGTTGGATGATGGTAGGTCTTGGAATTACGGCAATCACTTCGGCATTGTTGTATGCTTCAGGTATATTCATGTTTATTATTCAGATTCCAATGATTTCATTATTGTTGTTCATCGTACAAATTTCATTAACCATTTCAATGGGACGCCAATTATCAAGGAATACACCTGCTTCTAGTATGAAAACGATGTTTATTGTTTATTCGCTCACAATGGGAATTAATATGACATCATTGGCTTATGTTTATAGTGCGGGACAGATTGCGGCTGCCTTTGGTATTAGTGCTATCTACTTTGCGTGTTTAGCTATTATTGGAAAGACGACTAAAATGGATCTTAGTAAAGTGGGAAACATTTGTTTGATTGGTTTAATTGCGATGATCTTTAGTCAATTCTTCTTTATGATTTTTAGAGTCAGTATGGATGTGCGTCTATGGAGTGTGATAGGACTATTGTTGTTCACTGGACTAACGGCTTGGGACATACAAAAAATGAATTATATGTTGAATGGCTATGAAGATGAAAAGATATCGATTTATATGGCTTTACAGCTATATTTAGATTTCTTGAATATCTTCTTATACATTTTACGATTATTAGGACGTAGAGATGATTAATTCATCTCTATTTTTTATAGTTGACAATGTAAACTAATATTGTATACTTTAATAGTTCACAAAATGAACTAAAGGAGTATGTATGAAATTATTAAAGAAAATAGGAATTACAATATTATGTTTATTATTGATATGTGGAATAGGAATCGTTTGCTTGTTTCACAATGAATATAGCTCATTAAAATCATTAAAGAAAATCGATGCCTATCCAATGTATACAATGGAATATAGTGCAGATTATGGATTGGATGAGTTTTTAGAAAAAGGCGCAAGTAATGATAAAGAGCTTGTGGAATTTGTGGTGAATCACGTAATGAAAGGCTTACCTTTAAGCATCAAGATTCCTGATTTAGGTTGTTCTACTTTTATTGCTCAAAACCCAGAATCAGGCTATTTGTTTGGGCGTAACTTTGATATGGATTATTCGCCAAGCGTATTGGTAAAGACAAAGCCTAAAAATGGCTATGCCTCTGTATCCATGGTAAATTTAGGGTTTGTTGGCTATAATGAAAAACATTTGCCAGACACATTAAAAGATTCATTGGTTACTTTGGCAGCACCTTATGCACCATTAGATGGTATGAATGAAAAAGGATTAGCTGTGGGTGTTTTATTGATTGATACAACACCAACTAATCAAAATACAGATAAGGTGGATATCACAACGACAACAGCCATTCGAATGATGTTAGATAAGGCAAAGAATGTGGATGAAGCATTAGCATTATTATCTTCTTATGATATGCATTCAAGTGCCAATAGTTGTTATCATTTCCAAATTTGTGATGCTTCTGGAAAGAGTGTTGTCGTAGAATATGTGGATGATGAAATGAAAGTGGTATATCCAGATAAGAACTATCAATGTGCAACCAATTTCTTACTTACTAATCCAGATGCAGAATTTAATTTTGGTCAAGACCGCTATCAAATTATTGATGAGAAACTAAATTCTTCAAATGGAGTATTAACAAGTCATGAGGCAATGCAACTTTTATCCGATTGTTCTCAGGATGCACATAAGAATAAGCAGGGGAAAATATCAAAGACACAATGGTCTTGTGTATATGATTTAAAAAAGAAGCGTGTAACGATTTGTGTGAATCAAAATTATGATACGGAATATTCGATAAATGTGGTAGAATAGAACCATGAAAAAGAATGAACAAGTATTAGAAGCATGGCTTCAAATGACGACAGTTATTAATAATGAGAGAATTACTTCAGACCTTCCTTATAATGAATCGATGATTTGTCGTTATTTATATCAAAATCAAGATAAAAATGTAACAGCAACCGATTTATGTAATTGGATGCGCATGCAGAAATCGCAGATGAATCGTACACTTACAAGCATGGAAAAAAAGGATTTGATTACGCGTATTCGTAGTGAACAGGATACTCGTAAAATCTATATTACATTAAATGATTCGATGCTTAAGATTTATAAAGCTCAACATGAAAAAATTTTAGGAATCGTAGATCAGTTGTTTGATAAGATTGGTTATGAAAAACAACCAGAAGTGATTGAATTATTTGATTTGATTACGCAAACCGCAAAAGAAATGTTGTAAAGATAAGCTGGATATCCAGCTTTTTTCTTTCGTTTAATTCAGTTCGTTTTTCTGATAAAATATAGGTGGCGTTTGGGGAGGTTTTTATGAAAAAAACAAATTATGTAAAAGATGTGTTGGCTGTTTTATTAGGGAACTTTATGGTAGCAATATCAGTTGCTTTTTTTGTTTTACCAAATAATACATTAACCGGAGGCGTAGCCGGTGTTGCCGTGGCATTAAAACCATTATTGCCATTTATACCATCCGTTTGGCTGATCAACATATTGATGATCGGACTCTATATTGTTGGCGCAATTTTTTTGGGGAAGGCCTTTGCACTGAAATCATTGATTTCAACATTTAGTTATTCATTTTTTGTCTCATTACTAACATATGTGACAACTTTATTTCCTAAAGACACATTTGTCATGCAACCCATGTTGGCAAGTATTTATTGTGGGTTGATTTCGGGAATTGGCTTAGGTCTATGCTTTAGAGTAAACGCAAGTACTGGAGGTATGGATATTCCAGCCTTGTTGATTCATAAGTATACCCATATTTCTTCAGGAAATTCAGTCATGATCGTTGATGCTTTAACTGTCCTTTTAGGTATGACAACATATGGTGTAGAACCAGCTTTGATTGGAGTCCTTTCTGTATTTACATCGGGATTTGCGATTGATAAAACAATTTTGATTGGTTCAAGTACGGCAATCAACTGTATGGTTATTTCAGATAAATGGTTTGAAATTAAAAGTCATGTATTAAACAATATGGAGCGTGGTGTTACAATTTTAGAAGGTAAGGGTGGATATACAAATGAATCTAAACCCGTCTTGATGATTGTAATTCCGCAAAAGCTTTACAGCAATTTAGAACATGAAATTATGCAGTTAGATCCAAGAGCCTTTATTATTGTGAATAGTGTTCATGAAGTAGATGGCGAGGGATTCACGTATGAATTGGAGGATTTAAAATGACGACAAAACTAGTAATTTGTGACATAGATGCAACTTTAGTCAATGAAAAAAAAGAATTAACACCAAGGACAAAAAAAGCTTTGATCAAACTTCATGAAAAAGGTATTTATTTTGGGATTGCCTCGGGTCGTCCTGCTGACGAGTTAAGACGCAATAAAGACTATTGGGATCTACCTTTTGATTTTGACTTTGTGGTAGGAATGAATGGTGCAGAATTATGGGATGGTGTGCATCAAAAATTCTACAGTTATTTTATGATGAAAAAGGAATGGCTAAAGGAAACTATGGAAATCATGAATGTCGTTGAATGCAATCCAATGATCTATTGGGATGGAAAGATTCGTTGCGTTCATATTGATGATATGATGATTCATTCGGCTTCGACATCTCATAAAGAGCTAGAAGTTGTAAAATTAGAAGATTTTTATGCACATGAAAATGCGAAAATTATGTTTCGTATGAAAGAAGAAGATATGCCTAAGGCGGAAGCTTGGGTAAGAGAACATCCAAATCCTTATTATCATGGTTTTAAAACACAATCTACATTGTTGGAATTTTGTGATAAAAGAATCAATAAGGGTTATGGACTACAAAAAATTTGTGAATTAAATGATATGGATATAAAGGATGTTATGGCCTTTGGAGATACATCCAATGATAATGACATGTTAAGAGTAGCAGGTTGTGGCGTTTGTATGATCAATGGTACGGATGATACAAAGGCTTGTGCTGATGCCATCACAAAACAAGACAATGAGCATGATGGTTTAGCTATATATTTAGAAGAAAGTGGTATTTTATGCTAAAAGTATGCGTGATTGGGGGAGGCCCATCTGGATTGATGGCGGCATATACTGCTAGTTTAGGTGGTCATCAAGTGGAGTTGTTTGAGAAAAATAAACAATTGGGAAAGAAGTTGCAACTTACAGGACATGGGCGTTGTAACGTCACAAACAATTGTTCAAAAGATGAATTTTTCAAGCATGTTGTGCACAATGAAAAATTTCTATATAGTCCTTTCTCACAATTTTCGAATCTGGATATGATCAAGTTTTTAAAATCCAATGGCCTACCAACAATAGAAGAAGATCACGGGCGTATGTTTCCTGGTTCGAATTCAAGTCAGGATGTTGTTTTATTGTTTGTGGAGTTATTGCGCAAAAACAATGTTGTTTTACATATGGATGAAGCATGTACAGATTTAATAGTTAAAGATGATACAGTTGTTGGAATCAAAACAGATAAAGGTTCATATTCGTTTGATGTAGTCATTGTTGCGACAGGTGGAAAATCTTTTATGACGACAGGAAGTAGTGGAGATGGATATAAATGGGCAGATGCATTGGATATCAAAGTCAGTGATTTATATCCTGGATTGGTTTCTTTGCGAACAAAAGAAAGCTTTGATTTAGCAGGCCTTTCTTTGCAGAATGTGGGTATTCAAGTAAAGAAAGATAAAAAAGTTTTATATAAACAATTGGGCGACATTTTGTTTACTCACGAAGGCTTTAGTGGACCTGGCATTTTGGCTATGTCGAGCTATGTGATCAATAAAGAACCAGACAAAATCATATTTGATTTAATTCCAGATAAATCAATGGATGAAGTAGATGCATTTTTATTAGAAAGAATGAATCGTTCTTCAAATAAACAATTGAATCACATACTAGAAATGATGATTCCTAAGCGATTGGTACAATATATCATGGATCGTTTACATATTGATGTGTATTTAAAAGCGAATGAAACGACAAAGGCACAAAGAAGAAATATCAGTGAATTGTTGAAGTGTTTAGATTTTGAAGTTTCTAGTTTTGCCGGATTTGATCAAGCTATGATTACAGTGGGTGGCATTAAGACCAATCAAATTCAACCTCAGACAATGGAGTCTAAGAAAATCAAAGGATTAAAGTTTGTGGGTGAAGTTTTGGATTTGGATGCACAAACCGGAGGATACAATTTACAGATTGCCTGGACAACAGGATATGTTGCAGGTTCAACAATAAAAGAAGGGGTTAATTAAAGTCCCTTCTTGAATTTTGATGCGGGAATATGACAATAGGCACCTGGGTTTTTATCCAGGTATTTTTGATGATATTCTTCAGCATTAAAAAAGTTTATTAGTGGTTCAAGCTCAACGGCTAGAGCTGCATCATATTTTTCTTGAATTTCATTGTATTTGTCTTGGATTATTTCTAAATCCGTTTCATCTACATAATAAATGCCTGTACGATAGGAGATGCCAATATCTTCACCTTGTTGATTGACAGATACAGGATCAATAATGTCAAAGTATAAGTCTAATATCTTAGAAAGTGAAATGATGGTGTCATCATATTGGATTTCTAATGTTTCTGCATGACCTGTAAGTCCGGCCTTCACATCTTTATATTCTGGATTTTCACTATTCCCATTCGCATAGCCTACGGTTGTATTTAAGATTCCATCAAATTGATCGAAATAGTGCTGTACACCCCAGAAGCAGCCTCCAGCTAAATATATTGTTTTTATCATTTTAATTTATAATATTTTCCTTTCGAATCTTTTTTATAGCGCCCAACTTTTTTTGCGTAGTCACTCTCAATCCATTTGGAAAGTTTACACTTCTTTTGTTTGTTGGCTAAGATGGGCATTAAATATTTACTTAAATCATCAATAGAAGCATAGCGGGTATTGATTTTTGGATATTTCTTTAATGCTTCTATTACCTCTTCATCACTTGCTTCATTTGGCTTTGAGGCATTTGTTTGTTTCTTTTGTTTTTGTGTCTGTTTTGGCTGAGACTTAGGCGTTTCTTCCTTTAAAGGCAACAAGAACGGGTCTCTTGTCTGTAAGATTTCAATGTCGATATCTTTTCCTTGAAACAACAAAGCTTGTTTAATACCTTGAAATCCTTGATCATTTGTGACAAGAAGAATTTTTTTAGGGACTATATTGGCAACGATTTGTCCAAGTAATGTAGCACAATAAATATCCGCAAAATTCTTTTGGCTTTGGTGTGTGTTGAAACAATAAGAATTTGGGAAATCTTTCGCTATCGCAAAGATTTGTTGCCAGCACTTTTGACCTATTTTTTCGAAGTTTCCGAAGAAAAAGAAGACGCTAGGACTTGTGGCTTTTAGTGTGTTTGTGTCAAATTGTTGAACATTTTCGCAATCAATACAATAGAGTGTGTAGTCTTCAAAATTATCAATTTTAATATTTTGAGGAGAAAAACTCATGCATTGAGAAAATGTTCCAATTGAAAAATTAAGTTGTGACATTTCATTCATCCTTTCGCAAATAATTATAGCACATCGTGGTATTCTTGCTTTGAATTTGTTATAATAAATTTCAAAGGGGGAGTTTTAGTGGCTTATTATCACATCTTAAAAGAACGTCGAACAAACCTAAAACTTTCCATTCAGGATGTTTCAAATCAGACGCGTTTAGCGCCTCAATATATACAAGCAATCGAAGAACACAACCTTGATGTTTTCTCCGATGACCTATCTTTCGTTCGCTATTTTGTACATGCCTATTCGGATGCGATTGGCGTAAATTGGCAGGCCATTTCAGATGAAGTGGATGTAGATGTCAATGAATTTGCACATCAAAGAGATATGGCTTTAACTATGGCACAAAGGCGCATGGTTGAACAAATGGCGAGTGTTCAAAAGACAAAAAAGACGGCTAAGAAAAAGAAAAAATCATCTTTGGGATGGTTTCAAAAGCATGTGAGTCATACCAGTTCTTCGTTGAACGCAAACCAGACGAGAATTATCAAAATGCTTGTCCTGATTGGAATTGTTGGATTAGGAATTTTATCCTTGATCAATGTGGGATTACGTTCGATTTCAAATCAAAAACTAGCAACGCAGCAAGAGCTTCGTGAAGAGCAATTGTCTAAAAAAGAACAGGAGACAAATAAACTCGCAAATCAGCGTAAAAAAGCGAAAGAGGCTCAGGCTTTAGCTGTTGATAAAATTAGTGGTGAAACAAACGCATATCAGCTTTCGAATATTCAATCGGACGTAAAAACATTGGATTTAAGTATTACGTTACCGACTAAGACGAAAATTACTTTGAAAAAGAATGATGAAACAATCAATGATACTTCAAAAGTATATACGGGTACATTCAATCAGAGCTTAGAATTATCCGATGATTGTACTTTTGAAATCAGTATTGAGACATATTCAGATAACAGTATTTCTATTGATGGAAAAGAAATTTCTTTTGATAAAGAGGATTGGAAACAGGGGGAACCTGCCGTTATCACTCTTCAGATTGGCAAGGGATACCAAAAACCAGTTGAAGAAGAAGAGGAAACTGAATATGTGGATGGTGACTATGATTATGATTATGGTTACACAGATGAAGATCTATATGCACAAGGGGAGGATGTAACTTATGGCCAAGATGAATATACCGAACAGACTAACAATTATTAGAATTTTATTGGTTCCTGTTGTTGTGGCTGTATATTTATGTATGGATCCAACTATTGGTGTTATAGATGAAGCAAGTGGTCTAGCACTTCGTGATGTAATCGCGTTTGTGATTTTTGCGGTTGCGAGTATTACAGATTTCTTTGATGGAATGTTAGCTCGAAAGAACAACTGGATTACTTCTTTTGGAAAATTTGCGGATCCTATCGCAGATAAGATGTTAGTGAATACAGTATTGATCTTGATGGTTTATTTTCATCAAGCCAATGTGATTGCGGTATTACTTATGATCGCAAGAGACTTGATCGTTGATGGTTTACGAATGAGTGCAGCTAATTCGGGTGAAGTTGTAAGTGCAGGTATTTTTGGAAAACTAAAGACAGTACTACAAATGTTTGCGCTTGTGTTTTTATTGTTGAAAGATTGGCCGTTTGTCTATATGGGTATTCCTATGGATCAAATATTGTTGTGGGCAGCAACTGCGGCTTCTTTATATAGTGGATGGATTTATTTCAACCAATTGAAAAAATACGTTTTGGAGACTATGTAATGACTGAGGCAAAACAACTTGTTTCTTTATGTACAGAAAATCATTTGACTATTTCTAGCTGTGAAAGTTTAACAGCTGGCCTATTTACAAGCACAATTGCTTCAATTCCTGGAGCAAGTGCTATTTTAAAGGGTGGCTTAGTCACTTATTTTACACCAATGAAAAGTGTATTAGCTCATGTGGATGTGAACTTAATTCAAGAATATGGTGTAATCAGTGAAGAATGTGCTTATGCGATGGCAAGAAACACAAGAGAAATTATGGATGTAGATTATTGTGTGTCTTTTACAGGCAACGCAGGTCCGAGTGCCTGGGAAGAAAAACCAGCAGGAAGAGTCTATTGTGCTATTGCATCTAAAAAAGCAGTTCGTGTATATGGTTTTCAATGTACAGGTCTATCTAGAAATGATGTAAGAGAACATGTTGTTTGTCAGATGATAGATATATTGATACAAACAATTCAAAAGGAGAATATATGCCAAAAGAAAAAGTAGAAACAAATAAAGATAAACTTTTAAGTGATGTTTTAACAGAAATTGAAAGGGAATATGGTAAAGGTTCTGTCATGAAATTAGGT
Source organism: uncultured Holdemanella sp. (assembly GCF_934772795.1). Taxonomy (GTDB): domain Bacteria; phylum Bacillota_I; class Bacilli_A; order Erysipelotrichales; family Erysipelotrichaceae; genus Holdemanella. The sequence continues at coordinate 9,166 of NZ_CAKVMR010000039.1, read as the reverse complement.
GATAGAGCAGCCGTAGATATTGAACCCATTCCTTCTGGAAGTTTATTATTGGATGATGCTCTAGGCATTGGCGGATATCCAAAGGGAAGAATTATTGAAATCTTTGGTCCGGAATCAAGTGGTAAAACAACACTTGCGTTACATGCTGTTGCAGAAGTTCAAAAAAAGGGTGGTCGTGCTGCGTTTATTGATGCAGAAAACGCAATCGATCCTGTATACGCAAAAAATTTAGGTGTCAACATTGATGAGTTGATTTTATCGCAGCCAGATTCTGGGGAACAAGGTTTAGACATTATGTTGATGCTTGTTGAAAGTGGAGCAGTTGATTTAGTTGTCGTGGATAGTGTTGCAGCCTTAGTTCCACAAGCCGAATTAGATGGTGAAATGGGAGATAATCAAGTTGGTTTACAAGCTCGTATGATGTCAAAGGCTATGCGTAAACTTGCAGGGGCTATGAACCAAAATGATTGTACGGCTATTTTTATCAACCAGCTTCGTGAAAAAGTAGGTGTTATTTATGGAAATCCAGAAACAACGCCGGGTGGTCGTGCTTTAAAATTCTACTCTTCTGTTCGTGTGGATATTCGTAAGGCGGATGCCATTAAAAATGGTACAGATATTGTAGGTAATAAAGTTAAAGTAAAAATTGTTAAGAATAAGGTAGCACCTCCATTTAAGTCTGCCGTATTAGAAATTATGTACGGCGAAGGAATCTCTTACATTAGTGAACTATTAGATTTATGTGTCGATGCCAATATTGTAAAAAAAGCAGGGGCATGGTTCAGTTATGAAGGAGAAAAGATTGGTCAGGGTAAAGAGGCTGCCAAAGCTTACATTAAGGCAAATCCAGAATTCAAATCAATGCTTGAAGAAAAATTAAAGGAATTTAGAACAAACAAAGAAGTTGAAGAATAAGAGTTCTGCGTAGAACTCTTATTTTCATTTAGAGGTATATATGGCACGTTTAGAAAAAAATAATTATAAATCCATTCAAAAAAGTGAATTAAAGGATCCCGTAGTATTTGTGGTCGACATGATCAAAGGTTTTGTGAATATAGGGTCGTTACATGATGAAGCCATCGGGAATGTAGAAAAGAATATTGAAAATCTTTTAACAAGCTTAGACTGCAATAATGTCTTTGTATGTGATTCACACCCACCAAAGACGCGTGAGTTCAATTCGTTTCCAGCTCATTGTGTAATTGGTAGTGAAGAAGCTGAAGTGGTAGATTCTTTAAAACCATTCATTAAACATGTGATCAAGAAGAATAGTACGAATACGTTTATGGCACCAGAATTTGAAGAGTTTCTGAATACAGACTTGAAGTATTATCGTGATATAATTGTGACGGGATGTTGTACAGATCTTTGTGTACTTCATTTCGTACTAAGTCTAAATACTTGGTTCAATGAACACAATATGAATGAATATCGTATTGTCGTGGTTGAAAACTGTACAGAAACCTATCATATACCAGAAATACATGAAGCCACATTTTGGAATGATGTCGCATTTAGAATGATGGAAATGAATGGTATTCAAGTTGTTTCTGAAGTAAGGGAGTAAAGATTATAAAATGAAAGATAAGAGAAATTTAAGTTTAGTCATGGACTTTTATGAACTCACAATGAGTCAATGTTACTTCAATGATAATAAAGACAAAGAAGTCGTATTTGACTTATTTTATCGTAAAAATCCAGATGACGGGGGATATTGTGTATTTGCAGGTTTAGAACAAGTTGTAGACTATGTTTCTAACTTGCATTTTGAAAAAGAAGATATTGATTATTTGCGCTCATTAAATCAATTTAGTGAAGATTTTCTAGAATATTTATCAACCATTCGTTTTACTGGAGATATTTATGCGATTCCAGAAGGAACACCTGTATTTCCTCATGAACCATTGGTTCGTGTCAAAGCGCCAATTATTGAAGCACAACTTGTAGAAACGGCATTACTTTTGGCAATCAATCACCAGACTTTGATTGCGACAAAATCACGTCGTATTGTACAAGCTAGTGAGGGTAGAGCCGTTATGGAATTTGGTGCGCGACGTGCACATAACTTTGATGCAGCTATTCTAGGAGCTAGAGCGGCTTATATTGCAGGATGTGCCGGAAGTGCCACTACATATTCAGGAAAAGAATTTGGTGTACCTGTACTTGGTACAATGGCTCACTCATTTATTCAAAGCTTTGATACGGAATATGATGCATTTATGTATTATGCCAAAACATATCCAAACGCATGTACTTTATTGATCGATACATATTCAACATTAAAATCAGGTATTGTGAATGCCATTAAAGTTGCTAAAGATTATCTAGAACCAAATGGATATCGTTTAAAAGGTGTTCGAATTGATAGTGGAGACATGGCTTATCTTTCTAAAAAAGTTCGTAAGATGTTAGATGAAGCTGGAATGGAAGATTGTAAGATCGTTGTATCCAATTCATTAGATGAATATGTTATTGAATCATTAATTCATCAACAAGGTGCTAAAATCGATTCGTTTGGGGTTGGTGAAAACTTGATTTGTTCAAAGAACTCACCAGTATTTGGTGGCGTTTATAAAATGGTGGCGCTTGAAAAAGATGGCCATATGATCCCAAAAATCAAAATTAGTGACAATGTTGAAAAAGTGACAAATCCAGGTATGAAGAATTTAAATCGTATTATGGATAAAGAAACAGGTATGGCCATTGCCGATTTATTGACATTAGAAGATGAAGTAATCGATACAACGCAAGATCTCACAATCTATCATCCAATGTCACGTTGGAAATACAAAGTGATTCCAGCTAATACATACACTGTAAGAGATATGTTAGTGCCAATCTTTAAAGATGGTAAGCTTGTTTATAATCTACCTAGCCTAGAAGAAATTCGTGCTTATAGTGAAAAAGAATTAGCTACAATTTGGGATGAAATCAAACGTTTTGTATATCCGCAAGAATATTATGTGGACTTAAGTGAAAAGTTATTGAATCTTAAGTTAGAAATGTTGAAAAAGTATAAATAAAAAAAACCGTCGCTTGACGGTTTTTGTGTTAAATACAACTTTCAAAGAATGCACGCATATCCTTGGCTAATAAATCAAAGCTTTCTTTACCAAGATAAGCCATGTGTCCACTTGGATATTCACCAATTGTAACTCGATTTGGATCAAGATTTGAGTGAGTAGCTAAATAACGTGCATTGCCTGCTGTTGTACATAAATCATACAAGCCAGAGGCAAAGAAGACTTTCATCTGTTTGTTTCTTCGCATGCATCCAGCTAAGGATTGGGCAGGACTTGTTTTAAATTCACGATTCCATGTTATATTCACATCAAAGACTAAGCCTTTTGAGATACGATCACTTGTGATATTTAATTCTTGACGCATCAATCCATAGGCAGTCTGGAAAGCAGGCGTATATTGTCCCATGGCTGGATCATCCGCAATGACGTTAGCTTCCATGATTTCTGGATCATCATTCCATGTATAACGACCGTCATAGAAACCTAAAGCTAAGCCTTTATCTTCTAATAGCTTATGCGCAAAACCTTTCTGCATATCCATATGTAAATGATGTCTTAACCAATACGTTTTATCAATGCCAGAATAGTAGGCAAGCTTATCTGCGATTTCTTCTTTGTTCGGACAAGCATCCCCTAAAAATAAAGCTGTGATATATTCAGTGGATGCGAATTTGAAGGCTTCTTCAATAAAGTCTTCTTGCGAAATATTTTCTTTAGGATTATGGAAATAATTTGTGGCAGCCATTGTGATTAAATCGGTAGCACTTGCTTCAACAGGAAGTTTTTCGATAAAATAACTACCAAGTAAGAAGATACCACTTACACTAATTCCCATCGTATCCGCCTTTTCAGGACCAGCACCCATTAGTTCTCCTGCAAGTAAGGCACTTCTTGTGGTACCATAGCTTTCACCCGCAAGTAAGACTGGTGAATTTCTACGATTATAGCGAGCTAAGAATTGTTCAATGAATTTAGACACACTACGAACATCGCCATGCGTTTCATAAAATTCTTTTCTTGCCTTTTCTTGAATCAAACGACCTAAACCTGTTCCTACTGGATCAATAAAGACAAGATCACATATGTCTAATAAACAATGTGGATTGTCTTCTAGTTCAAAAGGAGGAACCGTAGGAAGATTGAGTTCATCATCTAGTTTTACAATTCTAGGGCCAAATAATCCCATGTGAAGCCAAAGACTTGCACATCCTGGGCCACCATTATAAATAAATAAGATTGGACGTTTTGAATTGTCTTGAACATCACTTCGAAAGTAGGCATAACTAAAGATGGATGCGACTGGATTGTTTTCTTCATCTACAAAGAAATGATCTTCACAAATTGTATGATAAGGAATTGAGACTCCTTGGATATTGATTTTACCATCTGCTTCATATTTTGATTTTTCTAAATTTTCTTGAATTCGCATTTACTTCACCTCGCACTTTTTGATAAAGACATTGAATATATCTTGCATTTCACCATATTTATGCGACATGGCTTCTGGATGAAACTGTACGGCATAAATTGGTAAAGATTCATGTTCAATGGCTTCAATAATTCCATCACTCGATTTAGCTGCCACTTTAAAGTGTGGGGCTAAATCCTTGATGGCCTGATGATGAAAACTATTCACATAAGCTTCATCACTTAAGCTAGGATATAAAAAGCTATCCTTTTCAATATGGATCTTATGACTTGGATTTTCTCTTTTTTCTTGTTGCGCATGTTTAATGACATTTCTTTTACAATACGATAAATCTTGGTACAAAGATCCTTTAAAATATACATTTAACATCTGAATGCCACGACAGATTCCAAAAATAGGAATCTGTTTTTCATTGGCATATTTTAATACTCGCATTTCATAGTAGTCACGATCTAAACTCGAATCTCCTTGTAGCGTTTCTGGATTTTCATCATAAATCATAGGATTTACATCAATTCCACCCGTCACAATCAATCCATCTAATGCATTGACTTGAGCTTCAATTGTATCATAGTCATTTGTGATAGGAAGAATAACAGGACATCCACCTGCACGAATAACACTGTTAATGTAGGCTTCATTGATAAATTGTTTAGGTAAATTTTCTTTATCCAATTCATTACAAGTTAGACCGATAATTGGCCTACGCATTTTTATCCTCCACAAGGGCAATTTCGATATTCTTTGTCTCCTTAATGATGTACTTACCTGGAATAGCTTCATCTACATATTCCATTTCACCATTCTGGTTGTCATATGGATCATTTGGCAAGAAGTTTTTAGCTGGTACAAAATCACCTTGGAATTTAGATGAGCATGGCGTTCTAAATAGATCTAAATATCCAAAATAGAAATCTCTTCTTTCTAAGTTTCCAGCACGATAAGATCCTCCACCAAATGAACAATCCGCATATAACCATCCATATGGAGCTACATAGAATCGTGCCCAGTCATGGTTACCAATGGTTTCTGGTGTAGTATAAAGTCCAGCTTGCCAAGTGGCAGGAATACCCGCAATACGACATAGAGTAATAAATGTCAATGCTTGTAAACCACAATCACCCTTTAGTCCTGTTGTGATATATTCAGGAATACATGGTAAAGTCGCATAAGCACGTACATATGAATATGTAACATGACTTGTGATATAGTCATAAATTAATTTAGCCTTTAATAATGGATTTGTTTCTTCACCAATGATTTCTTTGACTAAATCTTTCAAATAATCTGTAAATACAACGTGTGGTGCATATTCCTCTAGACAAGTATCTGGATGTTCATCTGTTACGATACTAGGGTCTAATTCTTCATAGTGCATGTGATTGATGAATTCATATTCTACACTGAATTCTTCACCTTTTTCGTATGGCTTTTCAATATAGACACATCTTTGATCGACGCTGTTGTCATTGACTAAACCTTCATGAGATGTATTTAATAATTTAAAATCTTCAACTTGCGCATATTCTTTTGGGATAGGAAGCCAAACGCGAATTGTTTTTCCTGGCTTTTCAAATGCGGGATCCACCTTCAAACTTGTCTTTACATGAATCTTGCAGTAAACATCCTTTTCTTCCTTCATTTTATGCATTACATCATCTAATAAAGTGCTTGCAGCACCTTCTTTTTCAATCAAACGATCCTTATACGCTTTACGCACTTTAATTAGATTTTCAAAGAAATTGTCTTTAAAATACATCTTTCCTTCAATGAAGATCCATTCAAAAGCATTGTCCTTAAATAATGTATCGAATTCTTCATCCTTGAAATCTTCAATCTTTGATTTTAATAATTTAATGGCTTCTTCTTTTGAATACGTAAAATCTTCAGGAAGACGAGAAATCAATTCTTTTTCTAATTCTAAACGCTCCTTCAATTTGGCAGGAATGTCTTTTTGAAGACGTAAATCAATCATCTCCTGCATCAGTTTAAATTGCCCATTCCATTTTAATTTCATTAAATCTTCGGGAAGTGGCGTGTTCAATGTTGTCATGTTCATAATAGTTCACCTCATTTTGATTATACCCTATTATGAAAATTATTACATAAAAAAATGAAACTTATTGAAATAAGTTTCGAATTAATTCCTCCTGACTGTATTTTTCCTGCATTTCTTTATCTACACTCATTAAGATAGGGGGTAAGTTTTTAAATGATTTATAATATTGTAAAACTAAAGACAATGCCAAAAAAGGAGCCCATTCTTGAAGTGTCATATTGTCTTTTGGTTCTAATAAAAATCCATCTTTTAAGACTTCCTTTCGTTTTGCACAATTTAAGGTGTATTCCAATTCATTTCCATAATTCACTTTTAATATTTCCTCATCAAAAGAAAGAATGGGACTTAAATTATCTAATGGAGCATTCATACTATATTGATAGGTATGTCCATCGATTTGTTTCATCACTAACGTTTTATATTTCATGATTTTATTGTAGCGCATAAAAGTTTTTGTTTCTGTTAAATATTATTAACATGGTATAATCTTGTGGGTGATAAAATGACATTTGAACAAATGAATTTAGATAAAAATATTATACAAGCCTTACATACATTAGGCTATGAAAAACCATTACCTGTACAAGAACAAGTTATCCCGAATATTCTTTCGGGAACGGATTGTATTGTCAAATCAAGAACGGGTAGTGGAAAAACCGCATCCTTTGCGATTCCTATTATTCAAAATCTAGAAATTGATGAAAGAAGCCCACAAGCATTGGTACTAACGCCGACTCGAGAACTAGCTTTACAGATTCAACAGGATTTTGATCGTATTGGAACTTTCAAAAAAATTAAGACATTACCTATTTTTGGTAAGCAGCCATTTAAGTTTCAAAAGGAAGATTTGAAACAAAGATGCCACGTTGTGATTGGTACGCCAGGAAGAGTTTTGGATCATCTGCAACAAGAAACATTAGATCCATCAAAAATTAAATATGTAGTCTTGGATGAAGCGGATGAAATGTTGAATATGAACTTTTTGGATGAGGTACAAGCCATTTTAAAATATATGCCTAAAAAACACGTGACATGTTTATTTAGTGCAACCTATCCTGCAGTGATTCAAAGAATGAGCAAGAAGTATTTGTATAAACCAGCTAAGATTGATCTAACAAGTACTAATAAGCCAAATATTCTAGAAGAAGCGTATCACGTGAATGAAGAACATAAAGAATTGTTCCTTCTTCATTTATTGGCCTTAAAGAAACCAGAATCTTGTATGATCTTTTGTAAGACACAGGCGAGAGTGGATGAAGTCTATGCATGTTTAGAAAAGAATCAAGTCAGTGTAGATAAGATTCACGGCGGTATGATGCAAGAAGAACGACTATCGCATATGCGACGCTTTAAAAAAGGAAAGGTACGTATTTTAGTTTGTACTGATGTCGCCAGTCGAGGAATTGATGTTTTTAAAGTCGAAATGATTATTAACTACGATATGCCTAGTCCTGTTGAAACATATACACATCGTATTGGACGCAGTGGAAGAGTCGATGAAAAAGGTTTAGCTATAAGTTTAGTCAATGAATATGATGGTATACGAAAAGAAAAACTGGAAGAATATCTAGGTTATAACTTGCCATTTAAAGAAGAGGGCGAAGTCTATTTAAGCGATTTGGATGTATTAGATTCATTAAAAGAATCCAACCGAGTTGTGGTAGATAAATCCAAAGATTTAAGAAAAGGCATCACTAAAATTTATCTAAATGGCGGAAAGAATAAGAAGATTCGTCCAGGCGATATTGTAGGAGCTATCTGTGAAATTGATGGAGTGACTGTCGATGATATTGGAGTCATTCAAGTGCAGGATCATCAATCGTATGTGGATATCTTAAATGATAAGGGAAAACTTGTATTAAAGAATTTAAAGACAATTAAAGGCAAAACGTTGCGTATTCAAAAGGCAAAAAATGGATTTGGTCATTAAACACTTAACTTTGTAAAAAATGTATAACTACAATTGAATTTTTGAATAAATTGTTGAAATTTCCTGTATTTATGGGAGATTTCAACTTTTTTATTGGCAGAATCTATGATATAATAGAGTTATACAGTATAACTACTTTTGGAGGCTATTATGTTACTCAAAAATGTGAAGGTTCTTCGTCCTAAAACGACTAAAATTCAAAAAAGAAATGGTATCGGATATGTGTATCAGGTTATTAGTAAATCTTATAAAAAGGATAAAAAATATACGGTGGAAAACAGAAAACTGATTGGTAAAATGATTGATGAGGAATGGATGGTTCCTAATGAATATTTTGAACAGTATTATCCGGATGTATGTGTAGAACAGGAAACACCTGAGTTTTCGGATACACTGCGTATTGGTTGTTTTCTTGTTATTCAAAAAATATTTAGAGATTTACAGATTGAAGATGTGCTGTCATCTATATTTGGTGATTTAGGAACGTTTATTGAAGATATTGTTTCTTATATGATCACGAATGAGAGTTGTACATTTCAGTATTATTCTAATTTTATGAGAAACCATCCTGTAATGGATAAGAATATACGTGATGATACGCAGATCAGCAGATTGTTAAAATATAATATTAAGGAAGAGGATATAAATCTATTCTTACGTGCATGGAACCAGATGAACAACACAAAAGAGTGTATTTATGTCGGATATGACAGCACGAATTTCAA
>NZ_CAKVMR010000038.1 GCF_934772795.1 uncultured Holdemanella sp. | reverse complement strand
TTTTCAAAGATCATGTGCACCTCAGCAGTGCTCATCTATATTACCAAATCATTCCTCTTTCGTCAAATGTTTTTTTATATTTTTTTAAAAAATTAAAAAAAGGATACTTTTATAAGCATCCCTATATACTATTGAGCATTTTCAATTGCACTAATTTTTGCGATTCTTCCTTTATGTCTTTCACCTTCACTAAAAGGAGTATTCAAGAAAGTATGAACAATATCTTTACAAGTTTCAATACCTGTTGTTCTTTGTCCCATGCTCAACATATTCGCATCATTATGTTCTCGAGTTAAACGAGCCATTGTTACATCTGTACATAATGCACAACGAATTCCTTTTACTTTATTTGCAGCAATTGAAATTCCAATTCCAGTACCACACATAACAATTCCTTTGTCTACTTCTGAATTTGCTACTAGCTCTGCACATGCCTTTGCCATATCCGGATAATCTACACTATTTGTATCATGACATCCACAATCTACAACTTCATGTCCCTCATCAATCAACATTTTTTTGATTTCTTCCTTATATGTATATGCACCATGATCGCACGCCATACCAATTTTCATTTTCCAATTCCTCCTGTATATATTTATATAATATATTTTACAACGATTCTAATCTTTGGTAAAGACAACTAACTTTTCGCATCAAAAGATTTCCTGCAGGAAGGACAACGCACTTCAATTTCCCCTTTATTTCTTGGAACACGTATAATTTGAGCACATTCAGGACATACTAAATATTTATTTTGTTTATCTTTCAATGACTTATTGAATGCCTGAAAACGATGAACCAATTTCGCCTGAATACGAATGAATTTTTGATTTTCAATTGATCTTGCCACATAGTTCTTCGATAATGCACGTGCTAAATAAATAATAATACTAATATAGAACAATATATTTATGACAATATTTCTTCTAAAAAATAAACTTAATACTAATAAAATAATTTCTATGTAGAAAAGAAACTGATTCAATTTATCGGTTCCATATCTACCTTGCATAAAACGATATAATTTTTCTCTCATTCTCATCACCGAGTTCTATAATAACATACAATATATGAACTCGCTATGTGCATTTTACCATCATTTTTATACTTGTTTTTATTGTTTACAAATTTTTTCATATTTTTATGAAACATTTTCAATTTTTGTGCTATAATCATCACGTATTAAATAAGGGAGGACTTAAAATGAAAGACCTAGAGCAATTATACGAAACAGTAAAAAAACGAAATCCCAATGATAAGGAATTTCTTCAAGCCGTTGAAGAAGTATTCGAATCATTGAACATTATCGCAGATGTACATCCAGAAGAATTAGACGATGACGTATTAGAAAGATTGGTAGAACCTGAAAGACAAATCATTTTCCGTGTTCCTTGGGTTGACGACAATGGCAAAACTCAAGTAAACCGTGGTTACCGTGTTGAATTCAACTCTGCCATCGGACCTTATAAAGGAGGTTTACGATTCCACCCATCAGTAAACATCAGTATCATCAAATTCTTAGGATTTGAACAAGTATTAAAAAATTCATTAACTACACTTCCAATGGGAGGTGGAAAAGGTGGATCTGATTTCGATCCAAAAGGAAAAAGTGATCGTGAAGTTATGCGTTTCTGTCAAAGCTTCATGAGCGAATTATACCGTCACATTGGACCAAACACAGATGTTCCTGCAGGAGATATTGGTGTTGGAGGACGTGAAGTCGGATATTTATTCGGACAATACAAACGTTTGAAAAATGAATATAGCGGTGTATTAACAGGTAAAGGATTAACATTTGGTGGATCTTTGATCCGTACAGAAGCTACTGGATATGGTCTATGCTACTTTACACAAGCTTTATTAAAAGATAACGGAACTAGCTTCGAAGGAAAAACAGTTACCATTTCAGGAAGTGGTAACGTAGCTATCTACGCTTGTGAAAAAGCAACACAACTTGGAGCTAAAGTTGTAACTATGTCTGATTCAAACGGATTTGTTTATGATCCTGAAGGAATCGATTTAGCTTTAGTTAAAGATATTAAAGAAGTTCGTCGTGGACGTATTAAAGAATATGTTGAAAAACATCCAAATGCAACATACACACCAAACGCTCGTCCATGGACTGTTGCATGTGATATCGCTCTTCCATGTGCCACTCAAAATGAACTTGATTTAGAAGATGCGAAAGCATTAGTAGCTAACAAAGTATTCGCTGTATGCGAAGGGGCTAACATGCCTACAACACCTGATGCTATCCACTACCTTATGAAAAATGGTGTATTCTATGCTCCAGGTAAAGCAAGTAATGCCGGAGGTGTTGCTTGTTCAGGTCTTGAAATGTCACAAAACGCTCAACACTTATCTTGGACAGCTGAAGAAGTTGATCAAAAATTAGAAAACATCATGGTAAATATCTTCGAAACTTGCCGTGATACTGCTAAAGAATATGGTCATGAAAAAGAATATGTAGTTGGAGCTAACATTGCTGGATTCTTAAAAGTTGCAAAAGCAATGAAAGCACAAGGTACTGTTTAATAACATAAAAGCCGATCTCGGCTTTTATTTTTTGTCATTTTGCATTATTATCTTAAAAGTAAAAAGGTTGTGATTATTTTATGAAACGAGCAAAACAAACATCTGAATCCATCGAACTCGGTATTCTTTTGGCATTATCCGGCGGATTTATGGATGCTTATTCCTATTTAGCAAGAGGACAAGTCTTCGCAAATGCTCAAACCGGAAATATGCTACTCTTTGGTGTCAATCTAGCAAGCGGACAATTTCAAAACTCTCTACATTATTTGTGTCCCGTACTTGCTTTTGGCCTAGGTATTTTCTTAGCTGAATTTGTACATTTTCAAAAAATTCAAAAAGTACACTGGCGACAAGTTACTCTCTTGATTGAAATCATTATATTATTTGGCGTTGGATATATTTCATTCGAACAAAACCTTCTCGCAAATTCTTTAACTTCTTTTGCGTGTGGCTTACAAGTACAAGCCTTTCGTAAAATACACGGTAAAGGTTACGCAACAACGATGTGTATTGGAAATTTAAGAACTGGAACACATGAAATGTGTAATTATTTATGCACAAAAAAAGTCCAACATCTACAAAGTGGACTTCTATACTACTTAATTATTTTAACATTTATAATCGGTGCTATTTTAGGAAACTTCTGTATCCAAATCTTTTCTGCAAAAGCCATCTGGATCAGTGTTTCCCTATTAATACTCGCCTTTATTTTAATGTTTATTGACCGTGAAAAAGATGAGGCTTTTCAATAAGCCTTAATTCTGTATCACAATCTATTCTTGTCACTGAACAATTTGGCACTAAAGCGGCCGTATTCGGTTTTTCGTTCACAAAACCAGGGCATAATGCATTCACAATATGTTTGATTGCAGAGCCGTGGCAAACCACTAAAACATTCGCATTCGGATATTCGGATGCGATTTTTTTTAATTCATTCGTTACTCTTTCTATAACATCACTATGGTTTTCACCACCACAAAAACGATAACCATCCGGAAAACTTACACCATCTTTAAATATATTCACAGATTTTTCAGCCTCAAAATCACCAAAGCTCTGTTCCTTTAATTTTTTAGTAGGAATGATTTTTACATTTCTACCCTCTAAAATATAATTTGCCGTATCTATAGCACGCTCACTCGTTGAACAAAAACATACATCAAATGGAATGTTCTTCAATTCTTTACCCAGCTGTTTGGCTTGAGAAATACCCAAATCTGTCAATGGCGAATCACACCATCCTTGAATACGACCTTTACGATTAAATACAGTTTCTCCATGTCTAATAATATAAAAATGTGTCATACATATACCTTCCTTTTGCCTCATTATAATCCATTTCAGTTAGATATCAATAACTATTTCACATTGTAAAGAAATTTTGATTTTGGTAATATAATCACATCCATAAGGGAGTAGTTATCTTACTTAAGTAAGTATTTAAGTCAACATACTGATCAAAAGATCTGGCTTATTGTAAAAAACAAGACTTATGCGAAAAAAGATATCTTTTTTTCGTATAAGTCTTTTCTTTTTTTAGGAGGAAATATGGATTTTATTACTATTTTATTGATTGGCATTGGCCTATCCATGGATGCAAGTGCTGTATCTTTAGCAAAAGGTATGAGTCTTGATAAAGATAAAGTAAAAAAATATGCCTTTATCCTAGCACTAGCGTTTGGTTTCTTTCAAGCACTCATGCCTGCTATTGGCTATTTTGCCGGAAGTCATTTTGCCGAATACATTCAATCCATCGATCACTGGATTGCCTTTATTTTGCTGAGTTTGATAGGTATCAACATGATTCGTGAAGGAAAAGAAGAAAAAGAAGATGAAATAAAAATTCACTCCATCCCATTTAAAGACATTCTTCTTTTAGCCATCGCCACAAGCATTGATGCATTAGCCGTTGGTGTAAGCTTTGCCTTTTTAAAAGTTAATCTGTTTGTAGCTATAACTACCATTGGTATCACTACCTTTATTCTTTCCTTTGTTTGTGTATTATTCGGAAAAAAACTTGGTAGCTTATGTGAAAAATATGCTGAATACTTAGGTGGTATCATCTTAATTCTATTAGGAATCAAAATCTTGATTGAACATTTATTCTTCTAACTAGACTTCAATTTGAAGTCTTTTTTCATATATTCAGCAATCTTTATAGCCAGTTCTTTATGTCCTTTTTCAGATAAATGCACCCCATCAAAACTCATATTTAATGGATTACAATCTAAACAAGGAACCCCCATTGCCTTATATGCCTCATTTAGTTTCATGCTTTCATCTCTTAATTCATCAAACTGCAAAATCGGGGGACAAAGAATCAATACCTTTCTTTTATCCATTGAATCAATGAATTCATGCATAAAAGAAAGGATTTGATCCACATCATAATAATGCATCAAATCATTAGACCCCAACATAACACAAAATAAATCAATCGAATCTAAATCGAATGTATCCTCTTTTACATCTCGCAATAAGCGACCATTGATTGCATCCTCAAAAAACATCCATCCTGCCACAAGATCATTTAAATAATCAATATAAGTTAAATTATACCTTTGAAAATATCCCCTTGGATCATAGCCCCAAGTATTGGAATCTCCTAAAATCAATGCCTTTTTCATTATGCCACTCTGCGAATTTTCTTACGCACAACCATAAAACAAATACCATGTGCAACAAGTGTTATAACCCACGTAATCGGATAAGAAATATATAACGAAAATGTTGTATGCACAGACTTAAATACAGTAAATATCCATATAACACGAATTACGCAAACTCCTGTTAAAGATACCAACATCGGTAAAATAGAATATCCAATCCCTCTAAGGCTTCCAACTAAAGTATCCATGATTCCACATAAACAATACATTGTACTAATAACAGCCAATCGATCAATTCCAAATTGAATGACGTGCTCATCACTCGAATAAATAGATAGTAACTGTTGACCAAAGAAATAAGCACCTTGTCCAAGTACAAGACCAACGACAGTCACAATCCCTAAACATTCTAATAAAATTTTATCAATTCGCTCATATTTTTTTGCCCCAAAATTTTGTGAAGTAAACGACAAAGAAGTTTGGTAAACCGCATTCATAGACGTATATACAAAGCCTTCGATATTGCTAGCGGCCGTATTTCCAGCCATAACTAGAGAGCCAAAAGAGTTGACACTTGATTGAATCAATACGTTTGAAATGCTAAAAATAATGCCTTGAAGTCCTGCAGGAAGTCCTACTTCTAACATTTGTAAAGCTAAATCTTTATGAAAACGCATATCCTTTAACTCAAAATGTAAAGGTCCATCCATATGTTTTAAACACAATAAAATTAAAGCGGAACTGATTCCTTCCGAAATGATCGTAGCTAAAGCAACACCGGCAACACCCATATGGAATACAATTACGAAACATAAATTAAATAGCACATTTATAATTCCAGAAATCAACAAAAAATAGAGTGGACGCTTTGTATCTCCAATCGATCTAAGTATGGCGGCCCCAAAGTTATAGACCATAAAAAAAGGCATGCCCGCAAAATAAATTCGCATATATAAAGAAGATAAATGTATTACATCTTCTGGTGTAGCCATTAACTCTAATAAGGGTTTCGCAAAAAAGAAACCAACAAACATCATTAAAAAGCCACCAAAAACAGCAATAAAAATAGCTGTATGTACAGCTTTAGATGTATTTTCTTCATCCTGAGCTCCAATCGATTTTCCTAACACTACATTTGCACCAACACTAATCCCAATAAACATATTTACCAATAAATTGATCAATGCACTTGTTGAACCAACGGCTGCCAACGCTTGATTCCCAGTAAATCGACCTACCACAATAATATCGGCTGCATTAAACAACAATTGCAGGCATCCTGATAAAATTAATGGTAAAGAAAAAATAATCAACTTTTTAAAAATTGGACCATTACACATATCCACTTGATAACTACGCATACAAATCCCCCCATTTACAATAATAGACAAATTATATACCCGATGTAAGATTATTGAAAGAAAAAAGAATGAAATGTAACTTTTCATTCTCTATTGCACTCTAGTTTTCATACGATCCGGATGCAGACTATACTGAATCGCAATATCTTTTGTGATTTTTCCTTGTTGATACAAGTCATAGATCGCATCATCCATCATAACCATACCATTCTGTCGATTCGAAATCATTGTATTCTCAATCTGATGAATCTTATTTTCACGAATCTGCGAACGAATCGCAGGATTCACTAGCATAATTTCAAACACAGGAATCAATTCTCCATCTTTTCCCGGAATTAATTGTTCACTAATGATTGCCTCTAAAATCATAGATAATTGCGAACGCACTTGATCTTGATGCCCTTGAAACATATCAATAATACGATCAATTGTATTTACAGCCCCTACAGTATGCAACGTAGATAGAATCAAATGTCCAGTTTCAGCTGCTGAAAGAGCTGTCGAAACTGTTTCTTCATCACGCATTTCACCCAATAAAATCACTTCAGGCGCCTCACGCAATGCCGATTTTAATGCATTTAAATAACTTGCCGTATCATGATATACCTCTCGTTGAGATACAATTGATTTTTTATGCGAATGCAAAAACTCGATTGGATCCTCAATCGTAATAATATGACAACTTCTTGTCTCATTCATGCGATCTATTAAACAAGCTAATGTCGTACTTTTACCACTGCCCGCAGGACCACTCACTAAGATAATCCCTTTTCTTCGATCTGAAAGATTTAAGACAGATTCTGGAATATTTAAATCTTCTGGATTTGGCAAATCAAAATTTACCACACGCAATACCGCTGCTTCTGAGTTTCTTTGACGATACACATTTACACGAAAACGGCCTACCTGAGATAAAGAGAAAGAAAAATCATCTTCTCCATTTGCCACAAAATTCTCATATGAACAATAGGGGGCAAAACCATACAATTGTTGCACAATATCCTTTGTATCGTTTGGCATCATTTTCTCTTGCGTAACCTTAACTAACTGTTGTCCCACTTTAAACATACATGGACTTCCAGCCACAAAAAAAATATCTGAAGCATTCTGGTCTATAGCATTTTTTAAAATCTCAACAACTTCCATTTTATTCCCCTTTCACAATCGTTTTAAAAGTAACGATTTTGTCTTCTTCCACCTTTACTTTTAAATATGTATCACCCTTTACATGAACTAAAAAATCCGTTTGATTTTCATCAATCAATTTATGCGCTTTGATTTCAGCTTCATAATATGCCTTTTTAAATGCATAACTACGATTGGTCTGTTCATGAATTTGGTATACCTTATTTGATGAAAACAACACTAATACACACATGCAGACAACAACAAATATGCTCAGCATTGTTACTACACCTAATCCTATTCTTGATTGTTTCATTCGTGATTCTCCTCTTGATAATATGTATAATCTAATACTTTCTTTTCTTTTACATAAATACGAATACGATATTCATTCCTATTTACATTTGAAATCTTAACATCATATATATTATCATTCATCTCTTGCGAATATTCACCCACACTAGCACTTAACTCAATTTGATTTTGCGCTATAACCATCGCATCTTGACGATATGTATCCATTTGCGATATTTGCATCATCTTGGCATAGATTTCAATCAAAATCGTAGAAGTAATCAAAAAGAAGAATAAGACAAACAACAATTCTAAAAAGAATGAAAATGGCTTCTTTGTCATGATGCCACCTCACTTCTTATATTTACATAAAAAGTAACACCATTAATCGTACATGTCATAATATTTGCATCTTGTTCTACATCAAAATCATGACAAGTCATTAGAGGTTGTCCCATCGTTAAATCCGGTTCCATATCTTTAACAATACAAAGTTCCATCAAACTTGTTCCAGATTTATACAAATATGTATCACTTTTCGCATCCGAAAGCTTGATTACCTTTTGATCATTCACAACAAGAACACACACACCATCTTCAGTATCATAACTATGAATTTTATTTGTGACATAAGAAACAGGAGTATACGTTTCAAAATCGTGGCTTGTGCGTCTTTGCAGCATCGTATAATCTTCGATTTGAATATTCAGCAACATAAAACAACACACCACAAACAAGAACAATAAAGAAAGAGAAAAGAAAACACCTGCATTTTTCATCATTCAGTCCCCTTTCTATACACATAAATATTTGGATATACATTATCCCCTTGCCAATCATACGTTATAAAATAACTATTTTTATCATATGTAAATCCATAGTTTTTTCTTAAGTATTGAACACTTTCCGGATAACGCCCCTCCACACTATAACAAGTAATCAATGCCGTATCCAAGCTGTTCTTTACGCGATCTATATCTAAATTCTCTGTACTCTTATTGATATTTGAAAAACCAAGTAATATCAATATTAAAAACAAGACAAAGAACAATATGTTCTTTATTTTCATATGGCTACCCCAACGTCTGCAAGACATTCATCAAAGGAAGCATAATTGAAATCAAAACAAATCCTACCAATAATGATAGACCAGCAATCATAGTTGGTTCTAAACGATTTAAAAAGCTTGAAAGCATTCTCTCTAGATCATCTTTATAGTGCTTCGATAATGTCTTTAACACTTCATCCTGATGACCACTTTCATCCGCTGCCATCAATAAAGCACCATAACCTTGATCATATACCCCCTCATTTACTAGGGCCTTTGAAAGACTCTCACCTTCTAACATACGTTCTTTCACATGAACAACTTTATCCTTTAAAACAGGATGATCAATCGATTTTAAGATAACATCCACCGCATCAATCAAAGAATATCCACTTGATACAAACAGCGAAAGAATATATGTGAATTTTGTCATTTCAGTTTGATAGTTCAATTTTGAAAAGAAAGGTAATTTTGTAGTCCAAGCCTTATTCGGACTTTTTTTATATAAAACATATAAAATAACGCCACAAACTAGAATAGTCAATAAAATAAAGAAACCAATATAGCTTAGAATTCGAGCTGTATGCATTAGTGATAATGACATCGACATTTGTCTTAAAATATTTTCAAAGATAGGAAACACTTTAAATATCAATGCCGCCACAATCACAAACATCATTAATATCAATACAAAAGGATACGTGATCGCATCTTGAATTTGATAATTTAACTTTTTTTGTCTTTCATAATAGACACTTAATTCTTTAAGAACCACATCCAAGTTTCCAATACTTTGCCCTACAACAACCATTTGAATCATATATTCATCAAAATCATTCGACTGTTTTAGTGCATCCACAAAAGAAGTCCCATCCTGCATGATATCCATCAGTTTTTTTGCACAATGACTTACCCCCGCATCAAAACCAGCCAACATTTTTAAGCCTTCTTCAATTTGTAGTCCATTCGATATAGCTAAAGCCAATTCACTAGTAAAAATAAATTTTTCTTTGTTCGATAACATACATACGCCTCCTAATAGTGATACACTTCATCATATTTTCCCTCATAATCCGAGTTTTTCGAATCCGAAAATGTTGGATCTACAAGGTTCCATTTTTCCTTCTTAAAATAGATTTTGGGATTGATCCACCCCTTATCCTTCAAATAAATTTCAACCCAGGCATGATATTCAATGTCAGTCCAGCCTACGATAACTTTTGCTGGAATTCCCTGAATTCTGCATAAAGCAGCTAGACTTGCCGCATAGTCAAAACATATTCCTTTATGACTTTTTAAAGAACCATCAATATCTGGCAAAACAAATGTTTCACTGACATCTTTAGCCTTTTGATCATCATAATCCAATGTATCCACTACATACTTAAATAAATGTGCAATTCGAGTTAAGTCATCTCGATCTTCTTTTACAAGCTCAAAAGACTTTTTATATACGTATGAATCGATTGTATAATCCACAATCTGATTTGGATATAAATAAGGAGCAAGATCATTGGTCAAATTGACTTCCATGGAAGTAGAAGCACATATCGCATATCTTGTTCCTTCAATTTGTTGCAAAATTTTTATTGTATACGTTCCATTCTCCATATTTACAGGGAATGTTGTAAAATCGGTTGTCTTTAAATCATAATTATATTTTTTATCGTCTTTTTGTATCTGTAGTTTGATTCCTGTCACTTCCTGAAGCAATCTTGCACAAATATACCCATCATCTTTATGAGTTAAATCTACAAGTGCTAAACTTCCATCACTTAAAACATTTGCCTGTTCATAACTTGGCCATAAAACCTGCTCTTCTGTTTGCGAAGGACTTTCTTTGCACTCTGTAGGATATTTATTTGAATCTTGGCATCCACACAAAAGCGTCAATACCATCAAAATACAAATGACTTCACTTATAATCTTATTCTTTTTCATACTGATTTAATAATACACCTATTTTGTCTCAATTAAATCATTAAATGCAGATATTGAAAGAGGACGACCATAGAAATAGCCTTGCCCTACATCGGCACCTAAACTTTTAATAAATAGATCATCCTGCTTTGATTCCACACCTTCAACGACTACTAGAATCTGTGATTTTTTTGCGATTTCAATAATAGATTCCAAAATCCATTTTGTCCTTTGATTATCAACCTCTGATTTGGTATGCAAGAAGATACGATCAATTTTCAATTCATCAATCTGCAATTTTGATAAAACATTCAAAGAAGAGTATCCACTACCAAAATCATCCAAAGATACAGAAAAGCCTAATTTTTTTACTTCCGTCAAAATAGAATTAAACATATCAATATCTTCAATAACTGTACTCTCTAATACTTCTAACGTAATGTAAGAACCCGATACATTATATTTTTCCAACAATGATTTTAATTCAGATATATAGTTTTCATGGTAAAACACGATCTTGGATTGATTCACTGAAATATTAACAGGTTCCATTCCCATATCTATCCATTCTCGAATTTGAAGTATTGCCTTTTTCAACATGTAAAAATCAAGCTTTGAACAAAAACGATTCTTTTCAAATATATCTACAAAACTAGATGGAGGTAAATACGTTCCATCCTCTAAGCGCCAACGAACAAGAGCCTCTGCTGCAATCACTGAATTTGTTTGTAGATCCATTTTGGGTTGTAATACCATCTCGAAACGTTGTGAATCCAATGCCTGCTGCATATTTGATTCAATAAAGTTTTCAAATTCTTTTTTCTTGTGCACTTCTTCATCAAAAAAACAAATATTTTCAGAAGAGACTTCTTTGGATTGAGCTAACGCAAACATCACATTTGTTAGCATCTGCTCAAAAGTATATGTTTCCTGATCTTCTATATTACTTACAACACCACAGCAGAACTCATATTCATATCTAAAATCTTTAGTATTCTGGCGAATTTTTATAAACATATCATAAATTCGTCTAGACACCTCATCCTCATTTGTATCTGTCAACAACAAATAAAAAACATCCGCACTGTCTCGACAAATGATTTCGTCTTTTTTAAGCATTGGCTGAATACATGCGACAACACGACATAAGAAATCATCCGATTTATCTCGACCTAAAATTTCATTCATAAACTTAAAACGACGCATATTCAAAGATACTAAGGAATAGTTAACGTTGCGCTGAGCATACATACTGACCAATTTTGTGAATCGAGTAAAGGATACTGCACCCGTTAATTGATCTTTATAAGCTAAATTTTCCATTTCCTTATTATTTTTTACCATCATCATATATGCAATCCACAATAAGATCATGACAACAACCACAAATACCATCAACACATAATTGTTTGCTCGCGACATAACATATAATGGATTATTCAATGATTTTGCGGAATTCACATAACATAAGTACCAACCATCAAATCCCATCTCTTTGACAACGATTCCATGCTCATCACCATTGACTCCAATTAAACCATTGATGTTTTCAGATAGATCAATACCTTTTAAAACAGCCAACACATCTTTTGATTCTTCATCCTTTTGAATCCCATAAAAATCTTTCAAATCCGTGATATAAAGATTTCCTCCATAAATGGATTTTTTCATAAGATCCGCATAGGGCTTTAAACTACTGCTGGCACTTAATACACCTGTCACATTTTTAGAACTATCATATACAGGTACAATATATGTGATCACA
The DNA here is from genome assembly GCF_934772795.1 of uncultured Holdemanella sp. Taxonomy (GTDB): domain Bacteria; phylum Bacillota_I; class Bacilli_A; order Erysipelotrichales; family Erysipelotrichaceae; genus Holdemanella. The sequence continues at coordinate 9,735 of NZ_CAKVMR010000038.1, read as the reverse complement.
AACTCTTTTGTGATCACATTATGTTTTCGTATAAATGCACTTTTCTTGCCCGAAAAAGCAGAATCCACCTTATTTTTAAACACTTTTGATAATTCACTATATTCAACATGTACAGATGGATTCGCAAAATGCATGCCTTGTTGTGAATCAATATATACAATAGACGTAAAGGCATTTTCTTTTTTCATTTCTACCAAGGAAGAATCTATATCTGCATTATTTGATAGACTCTTTGCCAAAGTGTTCAATAAAACAAGGTCTGTGTGTTTTTGTGAAGAAATACGTTGTGTACATAAATCAATTTCCTGATTCATCGTTGTATATGTCGCATGATTTAAACTATCATCTCCATGGTCAATGAAAAGGAATGCCATAACAAGTATTGAAAGTACCATCATGACAGAGATGATCAATAATTTATGTAACCTTTTCTGTAGCATGTTTATATCCATATACAACCAACATCTTTCTTTTTACTAATTATTTCTATCTAATTCTGCCTTATGAACAGAATAATTCATTCGATAATTCTTCTTTCTAAAAATACTATAGAACTTATTTGAAATACGCTGAATGATCAAGTGCGCATTCTCTTCAGTTTGACAATCCACTAGAAGAAGTAATTGTGTTTCACTTGTACGAGTAAACAAGTCATTACTTCTTAAACAAGAACTTACCAATCGTTTAACTCGATCAAAATCTAAACCAATCTTTTCATAATCCAAAGTACCATCTGAGAATTGTAACATAATCAAATAATAATTTTGTTCATTACGAATAGACATTTTCAACAACAATTCATAGAAATACTTAAAAATTTCATACGAACAGAAGAAACCTTGGTTTTGTTGATCACGACTTGAAAGCTCACGCATGATTGTTTCCATATCTTTACTTTCTTCTTTGGCATGATCGGCAATGATGATATCGTACAATTGTTTAAAGCGTTTTGATAAACCTGTGCCTAATTCAGATAAGAAAATATCATTCAATTCATCATAATACTTCAATGCTTCACGATAATTACGTGTAGCTACTAAGCCCTTCATATAATAGTAATGTAAACCTTCATTAAATGGTTCAATTAAAACCGCCTGATAATTCATAAGCATCATCTCATCATAACGCTTTTGCGTATATAAGTAACAAGACGTGCGCATCATCGTTTTCACATACATCTGTCTAAAGATTTCTTGTTTTTGTAAAATCCAATGCAATTGACTTGGTGATGCATAGAAACGACCTTGATACAATCTGAAGATCTTTCTAGCTGTCTTAAACTCTTTTTCGTCTAAAAGCTCAGAGCCATCGTTGATTTGGTTATACGCCTTTTCCAATTCAACAAAATCAATATTCCAATCTAAATTTGGATTTAAAATATACCCTTTTCTTGTCGTTACAATCACTTCTTTGTCTTTGAAAAATTCAATTTCATTCAATTCAGCACGCAATCTAAAAATTGAGAACTTTAATGCACTAGATGGATTCTTACTTTCCGGCCAAAGAATATCAATCAGTTCATCTTTTTGAACTGTTTTTTCACTGTGAAACAATAAGACCTGTAATAAATTCACCAGCTGCTTTCCAAATAATTCGACAATATTCACGGTTACATTATCATTTGTGATTTCCAATCCTCCAAATGTTTTTACATAATAAGTATCACTCATGTTGATCCTCCTTTCAAAAAGATTATATAGTATCTAACCTAGTTTTATTTTACAATATTTTTGCCAAACAAAAAAGCAGAGAATCATAAAAATTCTCTGCAAATGGTTATTTTAAAGCATATTCAACATGTTGATAGTGAATTCCATTCTCTTCAATATCAGATAGTATTGTTTTTTTATACAAAGACTTGTCAAATTCAGGAAAATAAACCTCGGCATCCGCTTGGGCATCAATCTCGGTTAAGATTAGCTTATCTGCATACGCTAACATCTCACTATAAATCATGCCTCCACCAATACAATAGATTTCATCATCCACATCTTTGTATCGCTTTATAAATTCTTCAACACTCGAACACATTTCAATGCCTTCACCTAAATCTGAACACGAACGCGAAATCACGACATGATGACGTTTAGGTAACATACCTGGAAGACTTTCAAATGTTTTTCTTCCCATCACAATTGTATGTCCCGAAGTCTGCTTACGAAAAAACTTCAAATCCTGAGGCAAATGCCAAATCATATCATTGTTTTTTCCTAATTCACGATTTTTACCAATCGCCGCAATCAATGTTAATTTCATAATTCTCCTATTGTGCTAAAGGGAAACTAATTTTCCCCATGTGCTCATAGCCAATCAGCTTCACATCATTCTTTGGATCAAACGCATAGAAATCTCGAATATCCGGATTCAACCACAACTTAGGTGCAGGCAATGAACCTTTTGTTTCATAACGATTCAATTGTTCTTTGATTCCATCAATTTGATTCACATAAATATGTGCATCTTTGATTGACCAATCGATCGTACCTGGCTCAAGTCCAGTCACCTGAGCAACCATCATCAATAAAACTGCATATTGAGTAACATTAAATGGCAGTCCTAATGGAACATCACAACTTCTTTGGTGTACCCAAATATTTAACTTTCCATCCGTTACATCCCATTCTGAACTCCATACACAACTAGGAAGTACAGCCGTATCTAATTCGCTATCCTGCCATAATGAGATAACACGTCTGCGATCTTCCTTATCATTTTTTAATGAATTCAATAATTTATTCATCAAATCATATTTTTTTACAATATATCCATAAGCCGTACCAATGGTATGGGCAAAACTTGGATCAAAATGTTTTAATACTTTTCCCGTATTCTCATCAATCCAGTCCCCATCTTCATTGATTTCCCATTTATCCCAGATATGAACATTTCTTTCTTGAAGCCATCTAACATCATTACTTTGAGCCTGATAGATCCAAAGCATTTCTGTAACTGCTTGACGAATAAATAACTGTTTTGTCGTCAAAATAGGAAATTCTTTAGATAGATCCAAATGAAAATGTGCACTTGGAACTTTAACTGTATCAATGCCAGTACGATTATGTACTTGAACTCCATTTTCTAAGATATCTTTGCATAATCCACAATATACATCATCAAAGTATGACATCCATTTCCTCCTTAAAAACATTCTCCTCAATAAAACGACCCACTGCACTTTCATCATTTGTATAAGGACTGACAAATGCACTGCATTCTTTAACATCCTGTGAGCCATTTTTCATACATACACCCATACCGACTTTTTCAAGCATTTCCTTATCGTTTTGTTCATCCCCAAAAGCCACACAGTTTTCAAGTTTGACACCAAAATGCTTAGCTACCTTTTCAATCCCATATCCTTTATTGATTCTAGGATCTACATATTCGAATAAGTTATCGGCCGTTAAAAAACCCACACAAGCCTCATTCTTATATTGTCTAGCACGTTCTAATACAATCGGCATATACTCTTTATCACAATGAATAATCAGCTTGTTGCATGTATTATTCTCTAGATATGGTTCAAGATCAATTTCAATTTCTGTTTCACCAAAAATACGTGCATGTTCCTGCGTTTCAATACTTGTACGATTTGTATAACGTGTTGCACCCTCTAAGATCCAGAAATCAACATCTAAATCTTCGAAAAAATGAATTACGTCCAAAACGACCTCACCATCAAGAACATGATATTCTTCTTTGGTACGTTGTCTTAAATCATATACAACGCCACCATTCATTCCCATGATGAAACTAACACTATCTTCAATTTCCCATTTTTTCAACATCGCACGAACTGTCTCTACCGGACGTCCAGATGCGATACCAAATAAAATTCCGTAATTTTTCAATTTTGATATTGCTTCACGATTGATATCCGATACTTGCTTTTTTGAATTCAAAAACGTTCCATCTAAATCCGTCGCAATCAAAGTTACTGGTTCCATAAATTATCCTTCATAAGTCAAGAATGCTGCATATCCTTTTTTCGCTTCATAGATATCAGCTTTACTTGCCAATTCAAAAGGCGCATGCATATTATGTAAAGCTACACCACAGTCAATGACTTGCATTCCATAATTAGCCAAAATATAAGCGATTGTTCCTCCACCGCCTTGGTCTACTTTTCCTAGTTCACTTGTTTGCCAAGCTACATTGTGACCATCCATAATACGACGAATCAATGCGATATATTCTGCATTCGCATCGTTACATCCGCTCTTTCCACGAGCTCCTGTATATTTGTTGAATACGATACCTTTACCAAATTCAGCTTGATTTCTTGGACTTGATGCTGAAGCGTAAATTGGATCATGTGCAGCACTTACATCACTAGACAACATGATTGAATTCATCATTGCACGTTTCACACTTAATGCCGAATAATCACCCATACGATCCATAACTTCTGCAACAAAGTTTTCAAAGAACATAGAGTGCATACCAGTCGCACCTTGAGATCCAACTTCTTCTTTATCCACTAATAAACAAACAGCAGTACGTTTTACATTTTCTGCTTCTAATTGAGCCATTAAACTTGTATAAGCACAAATACGATCATCATGTCCATAACCTAATACCATACTTGAATCAAATCCACAGCTTCTAGCACGTCCTGCAGGAACAACTTCTAATTCAGCAGAAATGAAGTCTTCTTCTTCAAAGCCATATGTTGATTTTAAAATTTTAGCAACATTGGCCTTTACTGCATCTTTCTCTTCATTTTCTAAAGGAATAGATCCAACAGTTACATTTAAATCTTCACCGGCAATCACTTCATTTGCCTTTTTCTGTAATTGATCTGCACTTAAATGAATCAATAAATCACTAATCACAAATACTGGATCACTTTCTCTATCTCCAATTGCTACATCTACAGTTGTTCCATCTTTCAAACAAACAACACCATGAATTGCCAAAGGCAAAGTCACCCATTGATACTTTTTAACACCACCATAATAGTGTGTATCCAAATAAGCAATGTTTCCATCTTCATACAATGGATTTTGTTTAAGATCCAAACGAGGACTATCAATATGAGCACCTAAAATGTTCATACCATTTTCCAATGGATTTGAACCAATGTGCATTAACGCAATCGACTTATTCATCATATTTACATACACTTTGTCCTGTGCTTTTAAAATCTCTTTATTTTCAATAACCTCTTTAATATCACGATAGCCATAAGATTTCGCTAATGCGATCGCATTTTTTACACAAGCTCTTTCCGTTTTAGAATCGGATAAGAAATCAATATATCCATCGCTAAATTTCATTACATCATTAAATTCTTCTTTTGAATATGTATTCCAAACTACTTCACTCATAACTCTACCTCCAATTTTTTAAATAAGCATTTTGACAATTCAATTTTTGAATCCATCGTATTCATCCATGTGATTTGACCTTCTTCACAACTTGTATTCAACAAGCCTTTTTGTTCCAACAAATCTTTTGTATGTAAAGTCGTGCCCACACTTCCTTCAATAATATGAACATTAGGACAAAGCTTTTCCAAATATTTCGTATAAAAAGGAAAATGCGTACAGCCTAATACAATACTATCTAGATTTTTGTAGTCACTCGCTTCTAAATATTCTTTCAAGCAAGACTCTACAAGATTGGCATCATCAAGTTTATTGTCTTCAACCATCCTTACAAGTTCTGGACAAGGCACCTTTATAATATGATGTTCATCCTTAAATCGATTCATCAAATCCGCAAACTTCTTTTCTGATAAAGTAAGTTGAGTTGCCCATACCGCAATACGCTGATGTTCACCTCGATCGCATGCCACCTTTAACGCCGGTTCCATACCAATAATATCCACATCATACTTTTCTCTTAGAAGCTTAACACAAGCACTCGTTGCCGTATTGCACGCAATGACAATTGCCTTTACATCATGAGATATCAATTCATCACATATCGCAACACAACGCTTTGTGATTTCTTCTTTTGTCTTTGTTCCATAAGGATTATATTTACTATCTCCCAAATAAATCAGATTTTCATTAGGAAGTAAACTATGCATCGTATGTAAAACACTAATTCCACCTAATCCCGAATCAAAAACACCTATTGGACTTTTTGAATTCATACAAAACGCTCCTTTTCCATCTTTTCAATTATACAACGTATAAAGAAAACATCCAAGTCCTCAAACTTGGATGCACTAATGACTCATACGCTTTTTCATTTCTACTAATATTTTTACCAATTCTTTTTTTCCGATTCCATTATGAATCAGACTATCTGGATGCACTCTATCATTATGAAATAATTGAATCAATGATGCCTGAAGCTCTTTAAATGACATAGATTGATATTCTTTATCTACTAGATACGTCTCATAATCTTTCATATCTACTAAATCTGTCGCATAAAAAGAAAGCACCATTTCCATCAATAAAGATTGAACATTCTCATTATCTTCATTTAAATCGGAATTAGCCCAACAAATATCTTCATCCGTTAAATCATTCAATTTTTCTATAAACATTTGAATAAAGGAAGCATCCTCCATTTTTTCTTTCGCAAAATAATTTGAAATTTTCATATGTCCTCCAAGAAAGACTTTTTCTGCAAAAAAGTCACACGACTAAATGACGTGCCCGGTTCGTTTCCAGTCGTCCGGTAACATTTCAATATCCACTCCATCTTTCTGAATCATTCGGTATCCCGATCCATTCAGTCTTTATCGATGGAGTTTTTATTGTATGCTTTATTTATAAACACTTCAGAATTTCATCCATGATCTATGTATCTATCATCCAGTAAGATATCATAAACTTCTGGTTCTGATTATTTATCTTTATTTAGTCAACAAATCCCATGCCTCTTCGATTGATCACATAGGCTGCACAATAATGTACACTCAATCCTTTGATCTTTGTATACTTTTCTTTTCCAATCTTACTTGTATTTTTTGGATCTATTTTAATTACATCCACTTCATTCATCAAACATTTTCTTTCTACTTTTTCTAATATCTTTTTATACGCAAAACTCGATAATGTTTTATTCATCTTTTTAGGTCGATAGAGCATTCTAGTTTTCAACTGCTTGAAATTCAAGTCTTCCACTACCAGACTCTTCTTCTTGGATTTACAAAATTCCATGATTTCAATGGCCAGCTGATACAGTTCTTCATTTCGTTTATTCTTTGTATTCTCTTTATGGATTGGATACTTCTTGATCAATACGATATTTCCATCCATATTGGTTTCACAAAGGGCTATATGGTCAACATTGATATCGATTCCTACGGCTCCATACAATGTATTAGTCTTTGGAAGATTCATATGTTTTTCAAATATAGCTTTCACAATAAAGTATTCACCATAATCCATCAATTCATAAGCTACTGCCTTATCATGTGAATTGTGTTTTTCATTGACTCTTGCATACAATTCATCCTTGTACTTATGAAACTGCACCTTGAATACAATATCTTTTTGTGTACTTCGGTATGTCACCATATCATTATCAACATTTAATTTGAAAAGGTTGTTTGAATACTTACCTTGTCTTCTTCCTGTAATAAGCATTCTTCTTTGTCTTCTGAATCTAAAAGTTTCTAAATCACTTCTTAGATTCTTTTTACCACCAAAACATACAGAAGGCATCTTTCTTTTAAGCTTGAACTCATTACGGTTTCTTCTGAATTTTAGATTACGAATGATACTCTTCAATCTTTTGATATTTGGATCCAATACCTGCACCTCATACAGATAATCTTCTTCTGTATATTTCTTTTTCTTGGATCTATTGATCAGTTTCTCTTTTTCCTTTAAAGCCTTCTTCAATTGTTTCTCGTTCTTTTTGATTTTCTTGTTTATCTTTTTAAGACGAGTCTTGATCATATCTTGATTTTCTTTTTCAAGACATTTAAGACTTTTCACCAAAGCCTTGGCCTCATAAATGGCAGATAAAGGAAAATAGTCACTTGTACCATAGAAAGACTTGATCATTCTTTGATCCGTATCTGAATAGGTAACATCCTTATAGGCACGATCAAAACAGATCTTGAATGCCTTATGAAGCATACAGTTATACAGTTCAAGATCCTTTTTAATGATGGATTCAGCTTCTGGTTCAAGATCTTTATAATAGATTCTTTGCGACATCGAAAATACCTTCATAAGACAAGTCCTCCTGTTCTATCTGACTCTATTATACTATATTCAAGACAGGTTTAACAGATAGATTTGAGACTTTGTAAATTATTTTATTTTTATTATCATATCACCAATGTGAATATGTGATATTTATTGATATTCTCACATATTCACATTAAATTCACATTGGATACATTCGAAAACTAGATGCTTCTGGTAAAGCTCGTCCCTGTATTTTAGACAATGTAGAACGCTCCCTTCTTTGCCACACATGTTATCTTGGTTTTGACCAGTTTGAATGTACAGATTGTGACAACTGGAACGTCATTCCACATTCATGTCATTCAAGGTTCTGTAATGCTTGTGGTATTAAATATGCCAAACAGCTTGCAGCCAAAGCCACTTCTTTTTGTCTTGACTGCCCTCATAGACACATTGTCTTTACTATTCCCGAAGAACTTAGAAACTGGTTCAGACAGGATCGTATTCGACTCAATCTATTGTTTGTTGCTTCCAGAAACACCATTTCCATTCTTACCAATAAATCTCTTGCTGATAAACTCAAAAAGAAAAAGCTATCTGATACACACTATATATTCAAAGACATTCCTATACGTAATGAATTTGGCATGATTGCCACTATACATACTTTTGGAAGGGACCTTAAATGGAATCCACACATACATTGTCTTATTCCTGAACTAATCTATTCCTTTAAAAAAGATAAAATCAAAACATTCCATCATTTCAATTTTAATAAGTTAAGAAAAACATTTCAGTTTGAATTGATTCGACTCATTCAGGAAGCTGGTGGATTAAAGAAACCCGAAGAAAAGAACAGACTCTATAAGAATCATCCCAAAGGATTCTATGTCTATGCCAAATCTAAATCAACTGACAACGATTCAAATAATAGTAAAAATATTCAAGGTTGCGTAAACTACTTCATTCGTTACGCTGGTAGACCTGCCATGGCTGAAAGCAGAATCACAGAATACAATAAAGAATCAAAGACTGTCAGCTGGTTCTACAATAATCATAAGGATGAGAAAAGATATGATGTCACAGATAATGTGATTGACTTTATAAACTGCCTTATTATACATATACCAGACTATCATTTCTTAACCACTCGATATTATGGATTCTATGCCAATGCTTCTAAGAAAACATTGGACAAAGTACACGAACTTCTTGGAATCAAAAAGAATAAGGATTATTCTCGTGAAACTAGAACCAAATCTCTTAAAAACAAACTCAATAAATTCAGATACCGCACGCACTTGATTGATTCTTTTAACCTAAGACCCCATTCAATGTAAATGTAAAGCCATAATGCAATATACTTATACATATAATCCATTGGATGGCAAAAGAAATGACAGAACATACAGAAAAAGATGTATTGATGAAATGATTCGAATGTATAAAAGAAGAATATAACCAACAAGAACACCATACTAAACAAGGCTATTTAAAATAGTCTGTTTTGTCATGCCAATAAAGTCTAGCTCCAAATAATTCAGTCATTTTTAAAGGCGCAATAAATTTGGATGGGGTTAGGTGAATTTGCTCTCCAAGAATTTAAGGGGCGGCATATACCCCAAAACGG
>NZ_CAKVMR010000037.1 GCF_934772795.1 uncultured Holdemanella sp. | reverse complement strand
TGTAGAGCCGTATACGAGACCCGTACGTACGGTTCAACGGGAGGGGCGATAATTTTATTTTATCCCTCTACCCTATTGGATTCTTGTTAAGCATACCTAACTAAAAAAAGTTCACAAATCAACTAAATAGATAGTTTTATGTTAACGAATGCGTTATACTAATACTGATAGCGCATTCTTTTTATTTTTTAATTCATAATAATAAACGCAAAAAAGAGATAGGCTTTTTATGCGCTGATTTGTGAGTAAAATAACAAGAATCTATGAGGAGGAGTTTAGAAAATGAATAATTTTCCACATTTATTTGAACCAATTGAAATTGGTAAAACAACAGTAAAAAACCGTATTTTTATGCCACCTATTTCAACTAACATGGCCGATAAAGGGTATGTAACAGATGATTTAGTGGCACACTATTCTGCACGTGCAAAAGGTGGAGTCGGACTTATCGTTACTGAAGTAGTAACTGTAGAACCAACTTATGTATATCTTCCTGGAGATATGTCAATTTATGATGATAGCTTTATTCCAGGATGGAAAAAATTGGTAGATGGCGTACACCAATATGGAACTAAAATCTTAGCACAATTGTTCCACCCAGCTTATATGGCTTTCCCAGTACCGGGAACACCTCAATTGATTGCACCAAGCTGTGTGGGTCCTTACTATGCAAAAAGTGCTCCAAGACCAGCAACCATTGAAGAATTACATACAATCGTTGATCAATTTGGTCAAGCGGCTCATCGTGTTCAGATTGCGGGTGGCGATGGTGTTGAAATTCAATGTGCGCATGCCCACGGATTATTAGGTGGTTTTTTAACACCTTTATATAATAAACGTACAGATGAATATGGTGGAAATATTGATGGACGTTTACGCCTATGTTTAGAAGTTATCGCATCCGTTCGTAAATATTGTGGAGATGACTTTATTATTGATGTTCGTATTAGTGGTGATGAATATAGTGAAGGTGGATTGACATTAAATGATCAAATCTATGTTTGTAAGCAACTAGAAAAAGCTGGAGTTGATTTTATTCACGTATCTGGTGGAAACACAATCAAACGTGGATCAAGTATGCCTGCTCCAGGAACAAGTGCGGCACCTCACGCTCACTCTAGTGAAGAAATTAAAAAACATGTAAATATTCCTGTTGCGACTGTCGCACGTATCAATGAACCTTGGATGGCCGAAGAATTAATCGCAAATGGAAAATGTGATATGTGTATGATTGGACGTCCAAACTTATGTGATAGTGAATTCGCAAATAAAGCATTTGAAGGAAAAGTAGACGACATTCGTCCATGTATTGGATGTGGACGTTGTTTAACAGGTATCATGATGGGTAAACGAATTGGATGTACAGTAAATCCAAGTGTTGAAGATGATACGATTGAAGAAGCTACAGATAAGAAAAAAGTATTAGTCATCGGTGGTGGTCCTGCTGGTATGGAAGCAGCTTATGTTGCAAAAAAACGTGGACACGAAGTTGTTCTTTGTGAAAAATCAAATGAACTTGGTGGACAATTAAGACTTGCAGCGGTTCCAATTGCGAAACAAGAATTGTGTAAAGTTATTAAATTTATGATTCGTCGTTTAGATCATGAAGGTATCGATGTTCGTTTAAATACAGAAGTCACAAAAGAAATGCTTGAAAATGAATTCAAAGATTACGAAATCGTATGTTCAAGTGGAGCTACCCCAAAAGAAATTCCTCCATTCAAAGTATTCAAGAATTGGATGACAGCCGACGATGTATTGTCAGGAAAGAAATATCCAGGACGTAATATTGTTGTATTAGGTGGTGGAAGTGTTGGATGTGAAACAGCTGATTATTTAGCACCATTAATTAACGACTTATTCCCAATGAATCGTAAGATTACATTATTAGAAATGACAAATAACTTAATGCCTGGTGAAGGTGGAGCTGCAAAATCTAGATTGACTCAAAGATTGATGCAGAAAGGTGTTCGCATCGAATTGAATGCACAAGTAACAAGTGTAGATGAAGATTCAATTACGTATGTAAAAGAGGGTGTTGAACACAAAATCACAGAAGCGGATACTTTAATTTTCGCAGTTGGATATGCACCTAAGAAAGTGGAAGTAGAAGGCGAAAATGTACACTATATTGGTGATTGTGAAAAAGTGGGAACTTTAAAAGATGCGATCACAAATGCGCATGAAATTGCGAAAAATATCTAGGAGAAATTATGACAAGTAAATTACTACAACCAATCCAAGTTGGTAAGTTAACTTTTAAAAATAGAATTATGTTTCCCCCTTTGACAACAGGATATGAAGAAAGAGATGGATCGATTGGTCCTCGTTCATTAGCTTTCTATACAAGACTTGCCAAAGGTGGATGTTCATATATTGTTATTGGTGACGTGGCTCCGGTACGTACGGCAAGTCCTACACCAAAACTATATGATGAATCACAAATTGAAATGTATAAAAAATTGGCAGATGCCTTACATGAACACGATTGTAAAGTCGCTTTACAATTGTTCCACCCAGAATATGATGTTCAAGGTGTAGGAAAAATGATCATGGAAGCTGGTATTGCAGGTCAATTGGCGGCAAAAGCGAAAGCTGCCAATGATTTAGAAGAGGCTGAAAAACAACAAAAGATCTGTGATGAAAAGACAAAGGGTGCATACACAAAATTACACCACGATATGCAGCACTTTGTGACAGAGGCTAGTGTTGAACAATTAACCGCAATTAAAAATAGTATAGCTGAATGTGCAAGAAAAGCACAAAAAGCAGGTATTGATGCGATTGAAATTCATGGTGACCGTCTACTTGGTTCATTGTGTTCTACATTATTAAATCATCGTACAGATAACTATGGTGGTAGCTTAGAAAATCGTACGCGTTATGCATTAGAAGTTTTACAAGCAATTAAAGAAGCTGCTCCTGGAATGATGGTCGAATATAAACTTCCGATTATTACAGTCAATCCAGATGGATCTTTACGTGGTAAAGGTGGTTTATTAGAAGATGAAGCTGTTGAATTTGCGAAAATGCTAGATGCAGCGGGAATCGATATGATTCAGGTGGCTCAGGCAAACCACACAGGAAACATGGGAGATACAATTCCTCCTATGGGTGCAGTTCCATACAACTGGACTTTAGGTGCTTGTGAAAAAGTGAAAGCCGTTGTACATTGTCCTGTGGCAACAGTGGGTCGTGTAGTCAGTGTGGAAGCTGGAGAAAAGATCTTAGAAGATGGTACAGCCGATATGATTGGTTATGGACGAAGTTTATTAACGGATCCAGATATCGCAAATAAAGTAGGCTCAGGTGAATGCATTCGTGAATGTTTGAACTGTAATAAAGGTTGTGTGGATGCCATCCAATCTCGTCGTTATTTAAGTTGTGTATTAAATGCAGAAAATGGAGATGAAGAAACAATCTTCATTAAACCTTGTACAGAAACGAAGAATGTCGCAATTGTTGGTGCAGGTCTTGCAGGTCTTGAGGCAGCTCGTGTAGCTTATAAACGTGGACATACAGTAACTGTATTTGAAAAATCAGATCGTTTGGGTGGACAAATCAATATTGCTTCCGTTCCACCTAGAAAAGATGAAATCTTACGTTCAGTTCAATATTATGAAAAATTATTACCAGGTAAAGTAGATATTCAATTGAATCACGAACCAACAATGGAAGAATTAAATGGATTTGATCATGTGATCTTAGCTATCGGTGCTCATAATATGGATCTTCCTATGCATGTAGAAAATTCAAATGTTGTATCAAGCTGGGATATCTTGAATGGTCAAGAAGTATCTGGTAAATGTGTTGTCTTAGGTGGAGGCTTAGTAGGTGCTGAAACGGCTGAATATTTGGCAAATAAAGGCCTTGAAGTTTCAATTGTTGAAATGATGGATAAGATTGCGGCACAAGAATCTGAAACAGTATTACCATTGATGGAAGCTGATTTTGAAAAGCACAATGTTTTAAAATTTGTGAATACACGTGTTAGTGAAATTAAAGATAATGTCATCTATGCAGTGAATACAAAAGAAGAGACAAATGTTGAAATTACAGCCGATACAATCGTAAATGCGTTAGGTTCTAAAAAGAATGTATTTGATGATAGTCAATTAACTGTTCCATTTACTTATGTGGGAGACTGCAGTGGTGAAAGAACAGCGGATATCGCCAGTGCAATTCGTACAGGATATAAGGCTGCCAATGAAATCTAAGAGGGTGTGAAAACACCTTCTTTTTTTTGCAAAAAAATGACCGTGGTTCATAAATATATAAATCATATATAATATATATCTCAAAACGGTATAAAAATAATGACCAAAGGCCATAAAATTTACACATTTTGAAATTTGTCTATTACAAACCCCCTTTTAAAGAACTAGAATGAGCTTATAAAGAAACCGGAGGAAGAGTTATGAATTTTAGTTCTTTACAGAGTAGTGTTCAAAAATTTGGTATGAACCAAGCGTTAAAATATTTAGAGAAGGATCCTGAAACAAATATTCCTAAATTAATGAATCTTGTAGATAAGGTTATGCCAGAAGGTTGGTATGATTCGCAACGTAAATTGATTCGTGAACAAATTGATGAAAAAGGTGTTTGGTATGACTATATTTTAAAATTGTATGATTTAGATGCAGGTGTGCGTCAAGCTGTATTTAAAAACTTTATTTTTAATGCGTCATTAAATGGTAGTACCAAACAAGAAGAATTGTCTGAAAAATATAATTGTAATATTCCTTGGGCTGTACTATTAGATCCAACATCCGCATGTAACTTACATTGTACAGGTTGTTGGGCAGCCGAATATGGACATCAATTAAATTTATCTTTAGATGATATTGATTCAATTATTCGTCAAGGAAAAGAATTAGGTACTTATATGTATATATATACGGGTGGAGAACCATTAACACGTAAAAAGGATGTTATTAAGATTTGTGAAATGCATCCAGACTGTGCTTTCTTATCTTTCACAAATGGTACTTTGATTGATGAAGAATTCTGTCAGGATATGTTGCGTGTGAAAAACTTTGTTCCGGCTATTAGCTTGGAAGGTTTTGAAACGGCCAATGATTCTAGACGTGGTAAAGGATGCTATGAAAATGTAAAGCGTGCCATGGAATTATTAAAGAAACATAAGCTACCTTTTGGAATTAGTACTTGTTATACAAGTGTAAATTATAAAGATATTGCGAGTGATGAATTCTTTGATTTAATGATTGATTCAGGTGCTTTATTCTGCTGGTTCTTCCACTATATGCCAGTAGGCAATGGAGCTGTTAAAGAATTGCTTCCAACACCAGAACAAAGAGCGTATGTGTATCACCAGATTCGTAAGTTCAGAAGTGAAAAGCCAATCTTTACTATGGATTTTCAAAATGATGCTCAATATGTTGGTGGATGTATCGCCGGAGGTAGAAGATATCTACATATCAATGCCAAGGGGGATGTAGAGCCATGTGTATTCATTCATTATTCAAACTGTAATATTCATGATACGACATTGCTAGATGCATTAAGATCTCCTTTGTTCCAAGCTTACCATGACAATCAACCATTTAACGAAAATATGTTGAGACCTTGTCCAACTCTTGAAAATGCAGGTCGTATTCAAGAGTTGGTTAAACAAAGTAAGGCTGTCAATACAGATTATGAATCTCCAGAAGATGTGGATCACTTATTAGAAAAAACGGTTCCTTATGCCAAAGACTGGAAGCCAATGGCCGATAAGCTTTGGAGTGAACAAAAAAAGTAGACAAATTAAAAAAATGAGTTTAAAATTTTCAGCTAAGAAGGAGGGATGTTATGAAAAAGAATAATAAACGTTTTTCGGGAATATCCAAACTTCCAAATGGAAATACTTCAAATAAAATCGTTCCAGGATGTATTGTTCTTGAAGGCGGAGCTTTTCGAGGACTCTATACATCAGGAGTATTAGATGCTCTAATGCAGTTTGAAATCAATATGCAGTGTACGGTTGGTACAAGTGCAGGAGCACTAAATGGATTTAACTACGTGGCTGGTCAAATTGGTCGTAGTGCTAGAATTAATTTAGGGTATCGCCATGATTCTCGATATGTTGGTTTAGAAGCTTTCAAAAACAACAAGGGAATCATAGGATTTGATTTTCTGATCAAGGGTACACAGTATTTTGATCCATTGAATACGCCTCGTTTTATGAATCCTACGCGTGATTTTATTGCGGTATGTACAAATTGTAAAACGGGAAGACCGGAATATTTTAGTAAAAATAAAACGCAAGATATTTTTAAGGCAGTCCAGGCCAGTGCAACTATGCCTTATGTTTCAAAGATGGTTGAAATTGGTGATGGATTATATTTGGATGGTGGCTGTAGCGATAAGATTGCGTATCAATGGGCATTGGATCATGATTATAAGAAAATTATTGTAGTTCGTACGCGTCAAAGAGAGTATCGCAAGAGTGAAGCGAATCCTTTAGTTCAAAGAATGACAAAAAGATTGTATGCAGGCTATCCAGCTTTAGAACAGAAGTTGGAATCGATGAATAGTGACTACAATAAGCAGTGTGATGAATTGATCCAACTTGAAAATGAAGGTAGGATCTTTACGATTGCCCCAAGCAAGCCAGTGAATGTATCGCGTGTAGAGGGGGATGTGGATAAATTAGCGGATCTTTACTACATGGGATATTTGGATGGCTTGAATCAGATTCAAAGAGTGAAAGAATATTTAGAAATTGATTAAGAGGCAATGCCTCTTTTTCATTTTGTGCTAGAATAAGTGTAGGTGATTTTTATGGTACAAGAAAAACAACAAGAAATTGTAAATGAATTATTAAACTATATGGATACATTAGAAGATGGTAGTGAAGTGAGTACTTGGGATTTAATGGATGAAGTATTTAACTATCAGCGTTTTAATGATGGGTATTGTTTTAATGATTTTAAAATCAGCGAAGAAGAATTTATTTCGCTTGATTCACTATTAAAGGAAAGCGCAATGAAAGAGGGATTCTTTATTGATGACTCTATTTATCAAGATGTGATTGGGGCTTTTCCTTTTAGCTTGACATTTGTAGTAAGGAAATAGGTATGAAAAAATTAGAAACATTGATTCAAGAATTATATCAAGAGGGAACTCGAGAAAAGAATATGGAGGTTCTTTCGCGTATTCGTAAATTGGCTAAGGAACAAAAACAATTTATTATTCCAGTTGGCGATGCGAATGGAGAAAAGGTCTATCGAAGATTATCTTTAGATGATGGTCAAGATGTATTTGTCGCTTTTACGACGCAGGCTCAAGTGGATTTGGGTCAAGCTACAGAAACATTAAATCAAAGTGTAATGGATGTACTCAATATGGTGCATGATACACAAGGTGTAAGTGGTGTTGTATTAAATCCTTGGAAAGATTCATATTTTTTACCAAAGGTTTTGATTGAAATGATTTTGGATAATAAAAATCTTGAGAGTGAAATCAAAGTTATCAAAGGAGATATCACAACTTTTGATGGAGATTGTATTGTCAATGCAGCTAATGAATCACTTTTAGGTGGCGGTGGTGTTGATGGTGCCATTCATAGAGCGGCGGGTCCCATGTTGCTAGAAGAGTGTCGATTATTAAATGGTTGTCAAACAGGGCAGGCCAAGATTACAAAAGGATATGATTTAAAGGCAAAGTATGTGATTCATACTGTGGGTCCGATTTATTCGGGTAAACATAAAGATGAGCATATGTTGAGGGATTGTTATTGGAATAGTTTGAGTTTAGCTCGTAAGTATGATATTCATACAATCGCATTTCCTGCTATTTCATGTGGTGTTTATGGCTATCCTGTAGAAAAGGCAGTGCCACTTGTGTTAAAGACGATTGCGGATTGGTTGGATGCGAATAGTGATTATACAATGAAGATCAGTTTGTATTGTTTTGATGATGAAACGACAAAGGAATATCAGAAATATACATCGTATCAGGGAGAGTAGTCTTCCTGATTCTTTTTATTATCTATTTAGAAAATATTCTAAATAGACTTGAAATGTTTTTTCTTATAGAGTATAATCTATTTAGAAATATTTCTAAATAGTAAATAGGTGGTGATACTTTGTTTGAAAAAACATTTAAAGCATTAGGCGCTCCAGTACGAAGAGACATATTGAACTTATTGAAAAAAGGCAAGATGTCAGCTGGAGATATTGCGAGTCATTTTGATATGAGCCAGGCTACGGTTTCTTATCATTTGTCGCTTTTAAAGGATGCGGGTTTGATTAGTGAAGAGAAGGATAAGAATTTTATTTTTTATCAAATCAACGCATCGGTATTTGAAGAGATGTTGTGTTATTTTAAATCTTTTATTGGAGGGAATGATGATGTTGAAAAATAAATGGTTTAAGTTTAGTTTAGTTTTGTTTCTAATTCCGTTGATATTGAATCTAGTTTTCTATAAACAACTACCGGATGTTGTGCCAACTCATTTTGATGTGAATGGTCAAGTCGATGGAACAATGCCTAAGTTTATGGGATTGTTTGGTATGTTGTTTTTGTGTTTGGCAATTCATATATTTACTTGTTTTGTGACGGTAAAAGATCCAAAAAGAAGTAATATTCCGGATTTTATGATGAATATTCTATTTATGATTTGTCCTGTCATTTGTATTGTGACAAGTATGACGATTATTTATTTTGGTTTGGGATATTCGTTTGATGTAAGTTTTGTGATGAATATCTTAGTTGGCGTTTTATTGATAGTACTCGGTAATTATTTGCCGAAAGTAAAACGAAATTATGCGGTTGGAATTAAAACATCTTGGGCATTAAATAGTGATGAAAACTGGGTGTTGTCAAATCGTGTGGGTGGCTATTGTATGGTCGTTGCTGGAATCTTATTTATAATACTTGGATTACTCGGTTATGTGACGATGGGAATTGTTGTGATTCTTGTGGCGACTATTATTCCATGTATTTATAGTTATGTATTATTTAAGCGAGGAATTTAAAATCCTCGCTTGATTTCGTTTTGAATGCATCTGAATAAGACTTGAATGGTTTCAATAATCATTTTCTTTGTTTGACTATCCACATTTTGAATGGATTTGATGATTTCAACCATGTCGATATTCCTTCTTAAGTCTTTTGGATTTTCATAATCGGAAAAGATAGAATAGATGGTATCAATGACTTGTTTGCGGGTATTGACATCAATGGATTTAAGCCAATTGGATAGAGTGGCTTGGGTATGTTTGGAGAGTTGATCATTTTGTTTGAGATAAATAAAGTCTCCATTTTCAACACACCAAGTAAATGGATCATGTTGAAGGATAGATATGGCATCACTTTGAATGATTTGATAGTTGGTTGTTTCTTCTAGAATGAGTCCGAATACACTAGATTGTGGTATGGTCTTAAATATTTTTTTATCGGTTTGATAAGGTGTAAGAAAGCCAGGTCCATCATGGTTGTATATGCAATAAATTGGATTGTGTGTATGAATGCCTGCATATAGGGCTAGATTTGCTCCTTTGGAGTGTCCGCCTAAGATGACTTTATGTTTTGTCTTATAGTTATTCACATAGTTTAAGGCAGAAATTTGACTAGGAATATTTTCTTGAAAACATAGGTTGAAATCTTCTTTCCATCCTACAAAACTAGCATCGGTTCCTCTAAAGGCAATGTAGTCAATTTGGTTGGGTAAGTGAAGTGTCATGGCACAGAATTGTTTTTCGTTGCCTTTGTCAAAGTTAAATTGAAAATCTGAAATTGTAATGGCTTCATATCGAAGGCAATGTACGAATTGAATGAATAATTCTTCATTTAATTCAGGTACTCGTGTATTAGTGCATAAATCATTGATTTCATTTTCAAAGTCAGCTAATAAATGAATTTCGGATTCAATGTCAATACTTGAGTTTTCAAATTTAATATAGGAAATTTGTGAGAGAATCAAAGAATCGACATTATTAAATGGGTATTCTTCAAGGGTCAAGTTTCCGTATTCTTTAATATAGTCAATGATGTTTTTCATAGTTTTATTTTAGTTCATAAATACATTTATTGAAATATGTTCATCACGATTTTTAAAATAATCCAAGTTCGTATACAATAAGGTTAGTGAAGGTGGATTGTTATGTTGATATTTGGGATTTTAAGTATTTTTCTTAGTTTAGACGTATTTGTATGTGCATTAGAGCAGGGGGCTACAATTCGTAATATTCGTTTTTCAAAAGTGTTAAGTTATGGCTTGATTTTTGCACTATGCAGTGCAGGCATGTTTTTATTAGGACATGGAATGTCTATGTATATATTTGGTCGTCCTTGGGCAACGTTAAATAAGTATGTTGCGATTTTTGTGTTTTTAATTCTAGGAATTGGAATGGTCATCTATAGTTTTAAGCGTGGAAAGTTTGTGGAAAGATTAAAAGAGTTTGATACAAAGGAAATTATTAAGCTTGCGTTAATTGGTGGCTTGGATTGTTTCTTAGTTGGAGTTGGTTGTTATTACATGAATCTTCCTTTTTTGATGGAATCATTCGTCTTATTTTTAATTGTTCTTTGTGGGTATATGATTCATTTCTATATTGGATATTATAATGGGGCTGGATATCAAAAGGCTTATTATTTTCTTTGTGGAGCGGTATACTTATTTATGAGTTTATCATTAATTTTCAGATTAATTCGATTGTAGAGGTGATTTCATGACATTTAATGAAAAGGTGACAATGAAAGATCTTCTGAGCGAAGGATTATATATTTTAATGCAACAAAAGCCTTTTGAAAAGATTACAATCAAACAGATTTGCGATAAAACGGGTGTTATTCGTGGAACTTTTTATAATCATTTCATGGATAAGTATGAGGCATTGGAATATTTGATTCATCGTATGTTTTTTAAGGGGTTTGAAAATCAAACGAATCCTCAAATCATCAAACATATTTTTCAAACGGTAAGTGATAATCGAGACTTCTTTAAGTCTTGTTACAGAATCACAGGTCAGAATGGTTTTGAAGACTTGATGAGTAATGTGTTTAAAGAAATATTTAGAAATGTATTTTCTTATTTAGATGTGAGTGGAATGGATTCAAGGTTCACAGTGGATTTTCTAGTGGATTATTATGCGAATGATTTATTGTACTTTTTAAAGTATTGGATCCAACATAATTTTGAACCGGATGTAGAAACATATTATGCCAAGATAGATGTCTTATTTAAAAACAGTATTAAAGAATTAAATATTCGATATATGGATAAATCTTAAATTGACAAATTGTGTATTGTCTAGTAGGATAAAAGCGTATAAAAAGGCAATGAAGAGGGCGAGTACCTTTTAGAAATACTTTAGAGAGCTTTTGGTTGGTGAAAAAAAGCGTAGGACTAATTGGGAATAAAGACTTGGAGCTATTTGTATTTCCTGCATTAAAGGAAGCGCTGTTTATAGACAGTGACTAAGGCTGGGCAAAGTGATTTGTCTGGTAAATTAGGGTGGTAACACGAGCACTTCGTCCCTTTGTGGCAAGTGCCTTTTTTTATGGATAAAAGAAAAAGGAGAAAACAATGGAAAAGTTAACGCAACAAGAACAAGTTCGTCGTCAGAAGATGCAAGATTTGATTGACATGGGTATTGATCCATTTGGATCTCGTTATGATCGTACTTCAAATTCGGGTATTATCAAATCATCTTATGAAGACAAGACAAAAGAAGAATTAGATGAATTACAAGTAACAGTTAAAATTGCAGGTCGTATCATGACGAAGCGTCGTCAGGGTAAGGCTGGTTTTATGAACATTCAGGATCGTGAAGGTCAAATTCAGATTTATGTTCGTAAAGATGAAATTGGTGATGATCAATATGAAATCTTCAAGAAAAATGATATTGGAGATATTGTAGGTATTGAGGGTACTGTCATGAAGACAGATCATGGACAATTGTCTGTTCGTGCTAAAAACTATACTCATCTTTCAAAATCTCTTCGTCCATTACCAGAAAAATTCCATGGTTTAACAGATGTTGAAGAGCGTTTCCGTCGTCGTTATGTAGACTTGATCATGAATCCAGAAGCTAAGCGTATTGCACTAACAAGACCAAAAATTATTCGTGCAATTCAACACTATTTGGATGGTCAAGGTTTAGTTGAAGTTGAAACTCCAGTAATGCAGCCAATCTTAGGTGGTGCAAGTGCAAGACCTTTCGTAACTCACCACAACGCATTAAATATGGATTTCTATTTGCGTATTGCGACTGAATTACCATTGAAACGTTTAATCGTTGGTGGTTTAGAAGGTGTTTATGAAATTGGACGTTTATTCCGTAATGAAGGAATGGATGCGATGCATAACCCTGAATTTACTACTGTAGAAGCTTATGTTGCCTATAGTGATTTACATGGAATGATGGACTTGATTGAAGGTTTATTTGATTCTGTCGCAAATGAAGTATTGGGTACTACAGATATCACTTATCAAGGGACTCAATTATCATTAAAGGCTCCTTTTAAACGTATTCACATGGTTGATGCGATCAAAGAAGCTTGTGGTGTAGATTTCTGGCAAGATATGAGTTATGAAGAAGCTGTTAAATTGGCTGAGGAACATGATATTGAAGTTGAAAAGATCCATAATACAGTTGGACACATCATCAACTTATTCTTTGAAAAATATGTTGAAGAAACAATTGTACAACCAACATTTGTATATGGTCACCCAACATCAATTTCTCCATTAGCTAAAAAGAATACAAAAGATCCTAGATTTGCGGATCGTTATGAATTATTCATTTGTGGACACGAATATGCGAACGCATTCTCTGAATTAAATGATCCAATTGATCAAAGAGAACGTTTCGAAAAACAATTAGAGCTTCGTGAATTAGGTGATGATGAAGCTAACGAAGTCGATACAGATTATGTAGAAGCATTGGAATATGGTCTTCCTCCAACTGGTGGTGTAGGACTTGGAATTGACCGTTTCGTTATGTTGTTGACAGATCAAAGAACAATTCGTGAAGTATTATTATTCCCTCACATGAAGAAACAATAAGAAAAAAGGCTTTATATAAAGAGATATTTGCAATTTAACAAATAAATTTACGACATATTTACGACAAGATAGAAGATACTCAAAAAAGAGATTTCAAATATTATTGATTTAATCTTAATAAATGAAATCTCTTTTTAATATGTAATAAAAAACAATAAATTATTTTTTATTATTATATTCGTGGAATTGAGTTATGAGTTTAGTGATAATTTCCCTTTGCTCTTCAGTTAGGTCATATTTCTGTATTTCTTTATTGTCGGATATTCCAAGCAAGTAATCTGAAGAAACATTAAAAAAATTACATATTTTGATTAATACTTCAATGGAAGGATATTTTAAACCTTTCTCATATGCTGATATTGAACTTTTTACTAAATCGACAGCTTCAGCAAGTTCTAATTGGGTTAATCGTTTAGACTTTCTTAAATCTTTTAATCTAGTTCCAAAATAAATCATCTATATCACCTAATATAAATGATATATATTATAAGTACACTATAAATCGATTAATATACTATAAGTTGATTTTTAAGGTTGTCTTATTTATAATTTTGTATGAAAAGAAAATTTAGAAAAGTGAGTGATATGTATGATTGAGTATAATTTTGATTGTAAAGAAGTTGTTATTAGTGAACTATTAAAATTAAATGATTTCTCAGGGTGTGAAAAAATAAAAGAATTTATTAGACTTTATCAAGTGGTAGAAGATGAAAAGAAGAAAAATCTACTTAAATTAAATCTGTATAAACTGTCAGGACAATTAGATGTACGACATATACGAGAATTTGATTGTGATTCTTGTGAAGATGTTACTGAAGTTTATAATAAAGCTTATAAATGGTTAAATGATTATAATATCGAGAAACAAAGAAATAAAACAGTAAAATATGAATTAGTTAAAGATGATGTATATTATCGTGGGGATACAATGACAAGTCCATTAACTCCTTTGAAAAGATATTTTGTTTTACAAGGATTTGATGAAAAAACTATAAGAAAGAATTTTGATGATTTTGTACTTGATAATATAAGTAATATAAATATTTCAGAAAATGCTTCTAATTTTATTTGTAACACACACAGTATTGGAAACTTCTTTCCAGTTCCCCAAGGATTCAATACAGGAAGAAGTAATTTTGGAAAATGGGATTCATGGGATTTAGTAATGAAGCAGATTTATCTATGGTTTCAAGATAATCCAAATATAAGTGTTCAAACAAATAATACTGCATTGACTAAATTGTTATCTAATTCAAAGAATGTAGGTGACGCAGTAAATCATTGTGTTCAATGGCTGAAAAATTTTTCTGATTGGAAAGACTTTGTTAATAGCAATCATTTAAACTCATATGTAGATTCAAAAGGGAAGCCAATTTCATTCTTTAAAAATCATTCTCTGGAAAATCCATTACCCAATACATTAGAGGAAATGGAAGAATTCTTCAAAAATGCAAATAATTGTATTTTAAAAAGAGGGATTGAAATAGATAAGAAGCTGAATTCTGATTCTGAAATAATAAATGATACGAAAATAAGTTATAAAGATGATTTAATTCAAAAGGTAAAAAATCTAAGAATAAAAAATATTGATAGTATAATAATGACTTTAACGAAATGGATTCCCATTCTATATGCAGTTGTATTGTTTGTCTTATACTATATTACTAAAGATAAAGAAAATAGTATTTTTGCCTATGGGATGAAACCAGTAAATATTTTCTCAAAAACAATATTTATAAATATTATACTCTTTTCTTTGGGTGTAGCTTTGATGATTTCATATAAAAGAGCGTTAGAAAATAAGAATTGGAAGTATAAAAAGTTATTAAAGTTTATAATGTATATCGGAAGTTTTGGGCTGACTTTTTCATTGCTCACAATAACTTTATACGATGCTAATGTGATTGTTCCATTAATAAATAGATTACCAAATATTTTTGGATATTCAATGGCTGTACTGATATTTAATATATTAACGGGATTGTTTTATTTGGTAACTCTCATTAGTGTTGTTTGTTTTATTGTTTCTATTATATTTAGTTTGATATTAGAGGAATCTCGAGAAACATTATTTAGGGTACTATATAGAGTATTAGAATTAATTTTAATTGCTTTTATATTAAATTTTGCTGTTTTATTCTTTGATAATTGGAAGTTGTTTATAGTAATAGGAATAGCTATAATAATATTCTTTATCTTACCTGCTCTATTTAGCTCTGGGGAAGATGGATTATTAAAATTGATTGATTCTAAAGGAAATGTCTTAGCTGTTTTTAAGAAACATGATTAAATGAAATAAGAAATATAAAAGGATGGTTATATGAAAAATATACAAAGTTTGTGCATATTAGGCATAGTTTTCTCACTCCTGTTAACTGGTTGTAGTAATGTCGATGATAAATCACAAAATAAGAAACTAAAAGAAAAAAACATAGTAAATAAAATAAATAAAGGAAATTTAAAAAATACATACTCTACGAATTATGGAGAAGCCAATGCGATTACATTTCCTTCATTCTCATTTGATTATCCAGAAGGATGGAAAGTTGAAACTGAAGAAATTACCCCTTCTTCAGAAAGAGTAGTTATATCGAATAATAAAGGAGTAGAAGTAACTTATTGGTATTTTGGCGGTGCAAGAGAATTAACAGGAGCAACGCGTGCTATTAATGTTGTTGATGTAACGAAGGTAACAGATGCAAATTTCATTCCCGAATATGTACAAGCAGAAGATCACTCGTCTTTGGGGAATTTTGTGGTAGGGAAACTTGATACTAAAGAACAATGTGATATGTTAGGAGATGGAGAGTTTAAAAAGGTTGAAGATGATATTATTAGATATGCTCTTTTGCCAGAGAGTGAAATGGGACAAAAAGAAGAAATGTTAATAGCTGGTTTACCTACATTTTCTTTTTGGTACTCTGGGCATATATCATTAATAGCAAGTTCAGAATCTGGAAAGTTTAGTGACAAAGAAGAAAAAGAAGTAGTCTCAATTATATCAAGTTTTAGGACTACAACAAATGAAAAAGATGATAATAACTCTGATTACATAAAGACTATTGATGATTTATGGGATAAACTTAAAGGTAAATGGAAATTTGAAGAATATATTATGAATGGAGAAAATATAGGTAATGAAGAACATGTTCTAGAATTACGATATATCGATAATAAACCTGCATTATCAAGAATTTATGATGAACAAGATGTTAATATTTTCTTTTATGATTTTTCAATTGCAGACATTAACCATTATACAGCTTATGTATATAAAAGAGATGCGTACGGTGAAGAGTCCCCTGCTAATTGGGGAGATGATGTTGTGGTTGTATCATATTCTTTTGATTTAACAAATATCTCAAATGATATATTATCAATTGATTATAAAATTATGTTTGACAATGGATTTATAGATACTCACACATATAAGTATAGTAAAATAAAATAAATAAAAAAGTGGAACTGAAAGACATAAATTGTCAATCAGTTCCATTTTTTTTCTCTTTGAATGATGTCTAATTTATAAATATAGTCTAATGTAGAACTTAAGAGTTTTGCCTTTTCTTTTATTGTATCATCATCTGATAATAAATAGGCTGTGTGATATTCATCCAAGTCTTTTTTTAATAAATTTCTGGTACGCAATCCTAAAGAATTATCGTTAGGAAAGTAAGGAGATAGAAAAGAATGAAAATCTGGTAAAAGTATCTCGTTTAAAGATTTTTCAAGCCCTCTATATGATTTAGTGTTATTGCAAAAATTATTAAACATTTTAATAAAGTTATCTTTACATTTAGCGTATAAAAACTTAATAGCGTTTCGTTTTGAAATACTGTATTTATTGAAAACCAAATCTTCACTAATTCCTAATTCAAGAAAAAAAGGTGAACTCGATTTATCACTATAATCAAATAGTCTGTCAATAAGAATCTCATAGAAACTTAGACATTGTGCAAAAGGTACATAGTCTGATAATAATAATGTAACTTTGTCTATATAGTTTTTAGAATCAAATGAAGCTTTAATTAATAAAGAGAACAGCTCATACATATAATCTTCTCTTTCTGACTTGGTTCCCCATAAAGCTTCTACTTCATTGTTAAATAAGTTGCATTCAACAAGATTTTTTATGAATTTATTTGTAACCAGATACTTATTGTTTTTTGTCAATTTAAAGTTAATCACTTTACTCACAATACTTTCATCATATGGGCTTATCTGTGAGTATGTATAGTTAGAGGATTGTATTTTATTTTTTATTCTTTTGTGTGTTTTTTTTATAAAAAACTCTGCTAAATCATTCACGTGTGCCTCCTTGTACATGGGTATTTTTTCTAAATTATAACACATTAACCCCCATTTAAACACCCATGATTCATGTATAATTAAATCAGGATAATTATCCTAAATTATCACTCTAGAGGATTATGTAGAAAGGAGAAGAGAGCTATGCAAGCAAGAATTGCTGGTAAAAGTGTTGTGAATTTCAAAAATCCAGAAGGTCAAACAATAACTGGTGTGAATCTCTATATTTTGTTTGAAGACAGTAATACAGAAGGTCTAAAAGCAGAAAAAGTATTTGTTAAAGAAGAAATTAAAATTCCAGTTCTACAACAGAACGATTTAGTAGAAATATTTTTCAACATGAAAGGCAAAGTGGAACGAGTGGAAAAAATCACAAAATAAACTCATGTGTATATATAGGGATGTGTACAGTCTCTTTATATACCATTAATGAAGGAGAAAATAAAATGAAAAAAAAGAAAAATGATAAATTCGCCGTTGCATGTGCATTTGAAATATTACACGAGTGTATATCTATTGATCACATAGAAGACTGTAACGAAATATGCAAATCTCTTGAATCATATGACGAATTATCTAAAGAATGTCTTAAAAGCAATGATTTATCAGATGAGTTTTTAAAAGATGTTCAAAGATATATTGATAATTACATATTACCTATTCTAGAAGAAGATTATTGGGATTTTATTAAAAAGGAAGAATATGGAAAAGTCAATGACAAAGGTTTTTTCGAAATAAATTCTGAAGAATCGGCAGAAAAAATTTGCTTAGAATTCATGGGCAATTCGCTAAATTTAGCAAAAGAGCTATTAAATGTATTTTCTAAATATCTTAGATAGTATTTGAGAAAAGGGTAATTCCCTTTTCTCAATTAAAATAGGAGGTTATTATGAACGCATTACTTGAAAAGAAACTACAACGAACTAAAAATAGATATAGGATTTTTCTGGGTTTACATGAATTAAGAAACAGACCGATTTATAATTTAATTTGGATTCCTGTTATTTTGATAATAATTGCATTTGAGTATATTAAAACAATATATGTATCAAATTTTAATGTTCCTTTAATTTTGACTTCAGCTTTCTCGGTAGCAGAAAAAACTCTATCTTTTATTATTCCTGTTATCTTGATATATAGTGTTATTTATTTGGTGGGAGAATTAGTGGCAAGAGAAGATGAAAGTGAATTAGAGGGATTCGTAAATAAACATTCAAAAGAGGGTTATGCAATATTAGTATATAAAAAATCCATTAAGGGTAATAAAGCTAATGTGAGAGAATTTTATACAAATATTCCATTACATATCTGGGTTGAAAATCGTAAAGATGTTGAACATTTTCTAAATTGCAAAATTAAGGAAGAGGATATTACTTACTCTAAAAGAGGTTTTATAAAATTCACATCATCAAAAGGGATATTTTCAAAAGAAAGTGACCTACTGTATGACGACATCTGAAAGTAATTTGAATGTAGCCTACGATTACGATGAATATGTATATTATGGAAATAAAGTGAGTATTACTTCTCCTATTGATGGAACTAGCAACTCACATATGCTTCTAACTGGAATGAGTGGGTCAGCTAAGAGTTCATGTCTACTTGTGATTTTTGGTAGACTTATACAACTTGAAGAACAGGGGATATATTATTTTGCAGATTTCAAACAAGATGATATGTTTGAATTTTTACGGGGGACAAAAAGGTATTATCCTTTTAAAAGGTGTGCTGAAGCGGTTGATGTTGTTTATGAAATATTATTAAAACGGCAATCTGGAGAAGATAAAACCAGATATCCAGTAACTCTAATATTTGATGAATATGTAGCCTGCATTCTTTATCTATTTGAAATTGATAAAAAGAAGGCTGAAATTGTAATGAATAAAATTTCAACATTGCTTATGCTTGGGCGATCGCTTCGTATTAGGGTTATAGCTACTTGTCAGCGTCCAGACGCTTCAGTGTTTAAAAATGGTTCTCGTTTAAATTTTGGGATAATTATAGTTTTAGGTGCTTCAATAAAAAGTATTTATGAAATGCTTTTACCTAAAGAATACATTGAAGCAATAGGGAATAGAAAGTTTAAGACAGGGGAAGGTGTGGTGTTGTTGCAAAGCTCAGTGTTGCACTTTGTAAAAATACCAATCATTCGCAATAAAGATAAACTTGAAGAATTGTGTGTAGCTGGATTATCTAAATAACAAATAAGAATAGCTGTGGCGAAGCCACAGGCTATTCTTACAAGTTGTGCTAGTATTACCACAACTTGAAAACAACAAACATAAAATACATTTTTAAAGATTTATAAATATTTATGAAGATATATAATGTGCAAAATTTGAATGAACAAAATGCACAGATTGGTGGTGTTATTATCGACAAACAATCATATATGTACCAACTGACTATAAATAATCCTATTGAAAAAGGCTATACACATGACAATATTAAAAGTAAAATCATTGATAATTTTCGGACTATTACTTATTTCTGCATGGCAGATGAAATGGGGGCTACATTTCATACACATATATTTATAGTATTTACTTCTAGAGTACGCTGGTCAAAAATTAAAAGACACTTCTCTGATGTTCATATAGAAGCTTGCAAAGGTTCAGTATCTGATAATATTCTCTACATAAAGAAGGAGGGTAAATGGTTAGATGATTTAAAAAATGATCAGAAGATTGATGATTCCTTCGAAGAATTTGGAACTCCACCTCCAGATTCTAAAGGGAAAAGAAGTGATTTATCTGAATTATATCGTATGATACAAGATAACATGTCAAATTCTGAAATAATACATTCAAATCAGGATTATATTCTACAAATTGATAAACTAGATAAAATAAGAAATATCATTCTTATCGATAAATACAAAGATACTCTTAGGTTAAATTTAGAGGTTGTCTATATATTTGGGGCTACTGGAACTGGAAAGACAAGATATGTAATGGAAAACTCTGGCTATTCTAATGTGTATAGAGTTACGGATTACATACATCCATTTGATAGTTATTCATGTCAACCTGTGATATGCTTTGATGAATTCAGGTCATCAATAAATATATCTAATATGCTTATGTACTGTGATGTATACCCAGTGGAGTTACAATCTAGATACTCAAATAAGGTTGCATGTTATTCTAAAGTGTTTATAGTTAGTAATTGGCCTTTAGAAAAACAGTATTCTGAAGCACAAATTAATGACATAGATACATGGTTAGCTTTTTTAAGAAGGATCACTAAAGTGTTGATTTTTGGAAAAAATGGTACTCAAGAATTTAACACTGTAAAAGAGTATTTTGATTCTTTGAATGGTAAAGGGGGGGAGTCCTATGAAGAAGGATGTGCCGATTTCTGATAAAGCGTTATTAACATTAGATGAAGCTTCTTCTTATTTTAATATAGGAATTAATAAATTAAGGGAACTTACAAATAGTGAAGATTGTAAATTTGTTATATGGTGTGGAAATAAACGCTTGATTAAGAAAAATATGTTTTGTGAGTACTTGGAGAAACAGTATTCAATATAAAAATGCACAGTAGACAAATTGAACACACTTGATATAATTTAAATATGAGTGTGTTCTTTTTGTTGTAAATATATAACAGAAAGGAAGATGACATGTCAGTTAAACGGAGAAAAGATTCTAAAAACAGGATTTTAAAGGAGGGAGAATACGAACGTTCAAATAAAACATATGAATTTAAATGGACAGATAAAACAGGTAAGCGTCATTCAATATATGCTAAAACTCTTGAAGAACTAAGAGAAAAAGAAATAGATATCTTAAGAGATACTTTAAATGGTATAAAAGTTAATGATAAAAACCTAACAGTTAATGACTTTTATAAAAAGTGGGAAAGTCTAAAAAAAGGATTAAAAAACAATACATTTCAAAATTATAAGTATATGTATAATCAATTTGCTAAATACCAGATAGGTAATATAAAAGTGTGCGAGTTGAAAAGGACAGATGTTAGAAGTTTTTATAATATGCTTTTAGATACTCGCCATTTAAAAGTGAGGACTATTGAATGTTTACATACTGTTATACATCAAATATTAGAATTAGCAGTAGAAGATGATTGTATAAGATATAATCCTTCAGATAATGCTTTAAAAGAGTTGAAACGAGCGCACAACAAAGATGTTGAAAAAAGAAAAGCATTTACTAAAGATGAACAAAAAATATTTGAGAACTATCTAAAAAAAAAGGGGGTAAATCATAGGTGGTATTCAGTATTTATTGTAATGCTTTGGACAGGATTACGTGTCGGGGAGCTTACTGGATTAACATGGAACGATATTGATTTTGAAAACAATACAATAACCGTATCCCATACATTAGTCTATTATGATAAAGGTGGTAAAGGCAGATGTGGTTATGCAATTCACACACCTAAGACTAATGCTGGAAATAGAGTAGTTCCAATGATTGAAAAAGTAAGATTAGCTTTATTAGAAGAACGAGCTTATCAAAAAGAATTAGGGATTAAATGTGTTGCTAACATAGACGGATATACAGATTTTGTTTTTATTAATAGATATGGAACTACACATAATCAAGCGACACTTAATAAGGCTTTGCGAAGAATTATAAGAGATTGTAATTATGAGATTATGGATAAGGGTAATGCTAATTCAATTATTCTCCCTAATGTTTCAAATCATTCGTTAAGGCATACATTCACAACTAGAATGCTAGAAGCTGGAGTAAATGTAAAAGTTATGCAAGAAGTTTTAGGACATTCAGACGCACAAACAACGATGAATATATATGCTGAAGCAAAACAGGATTTTACAAAAGAAGAAATAAATAAATTTGAAAAGTACTTTAATTAATTATGATATACGACAAATATACGACAGATTTACGACTAAATATAAAGAATTATTAATACATATAAAAATAAAGTTAAATAGCAACTTATCAAATAAACACTAATAAAGGGATATAAAGTATTTTAATGACTAGACTTTGTATTCCCTCACATGAAGAACTTAGGGGATTCAAACAAGAAAGCATAAGCTAAAAAACCAGTGGAAGCTGCACCTGTAAAGGTTGATTTTTCTAATGTAAAAATTGACCCAATCTTCACAGATATGGTAGATTTTGAAACATTCTCAAAATCAGATTTCCGAGCTGTTAAGATTTTAGCTTGTGAAGCAGTAGAAAAATCTAAGAAGCTATTAAAGTTCACTTTAGATGACTGCCAACGTAAAGATCGCGTAATTTTAAGCGGAATTCACGATTATTATGAATCAGAAGAATTGGTTGGAAAGACTGCAATTGCGATTGTAAACTTACCACCAAGATAAATGATGGGTATTAATTCTGAAGGTATGTTGATCTCAGCTGTACATGAAGAAAATGGTCATGAAGGACTAAACTTATTGATGGTTGATGACAATATTCCTGCAGGAGCTAAGCTTTACTAAATAGCGTAGCATATTGATTTAACTATTGAACAGGGTAACCAAAATCATTTAGGGTTTTAGCGCAATCATTTGGGGCCTAGTTCGGGGTCTGTGAATATTCGTTAAAAT
>NZ_CAKVMR010000036.1 GCF_934772795.1 uncultured Holdemanella sp. | reverse complement strand
TGGTACTGGCAACTTGCTAGGTTTTACCAGACTGGATTCCCACCAGTTATATATTTGGCACCGAACTGGCGCACCTCCACGCTATCCATTATATCATATAATCGTTTCCGTCGTATTTTTACTATACTTAATAATTCGACACTATGCATGTCGGTTTATTTACTTTATTCATTTATGATACAATTTTAATGAGGAGGTCACTTATGAAAAATTTAAAGAAAGTTTTATTTGGTGTTGTCTTTATCTTAATTGCCTTTGTAGGCGGTATATTCTTTGCGAATAAACAAACGGAACCCGAGATCACATCGACATTGATTCAAAATCGAATTGAGCAGGCGAGTGATTTGGTAACCACAAAATATCATTATGCGAAAGTAGGAAAATTTGAAAATTCTTTAAATCTGAATGGCTGGTCTATTCCTTTGACAAACAAAAATTTCATCTTAACTTTTGAAGGAGAAATTCAATTGGGTACGGATTTATCTAAGGCAAATATAGAGATCAACAATTCTACTATTCATGTGACAGTTAATAAGCCAACTGTTCTTTCTAATTCAATCGATGAATCAAGTATTGAAGTCTATGATGAAACAAAAAACATTTTCAACCCCATCAGTGTGAGTGACTATAAAGCGTTTGCGGTTGAACAAAAAGATAAGGCTTTATCTGAGGCCAAGAAAAAGGGATTAATGAAAACGGCGCAGGAAAACACAAAGAAAAGTATTAAACAAATCATTTCCATTATCCCAGATACAGATGAATATACGATTGAAGTCACATTCAAGGAGTAATTATGGCAAATTTAAAATTAGTTGATGCTTTTACAGATTTTGTAGAAGAAAGCACACTACCCTATCGTCAAATGATGACCTATTATAATTGCGCATTAATGGAAGTAGAAACTAAATTTAAAGTTCTTAACGAACAATTCTCCCTGTTCTATGATCGCAATCCTATTGAGTCGATTCATACGCGTATCAAATCGCAATCGAGTATTCTGAAAAAGCTTCAAAAGAAAAACTTGCCACTAACGATTTCAAACATTGAAAACAATCTGTTCGATATTGCCGGTGTGCGTGTGGTATGTTCATTTACTGAAGATATTTATTCTTTGGCCAATTCATTTCTTAGCCAGGATGATATTCGATTGATTGAAAAAAAGGATTATATTCAAAATCCTAAAGAAAATGGATATCGTAGCCTTCACCTTATTGTAGAAATTCCTATCTTTTTATCCGATGAAAAAAAATGGGTCAAAGTAGAAGTGCAATTTAGAACGATTGCCATGGATTTTTGGGCAAGTCTTGAACATAAGATTCGCTATAAGAAAAACTTATCTAAAGAAAGACTTGATGAAATCGATAAAGAATTGTTAGAGTGTGCTAAGATTTGTAAGACACTTGACGAAAAAATGGAGGAAATAAAGACGGGAAATTAACTTTCCCGTCTAATTTTCTTCATACACTTCTTCAAAAGATACTTTTGCATCTTGTGAATTTTCTTTCATGAATTTACGATTCTTATAGAATCCTACTGTTAATAATGGAACGATGATGATTGCGATACCTAGATATCCACAATATCCATAGCCATACTTAACAACGTTTGTTAGTCCTACAAATGAGATTCCCATAGAAACGATCATGATAAATGCTGAAACTAAAGCTCTACGTACAGGTACGTTTTCAACTTTTTGAAGGAATTTCACATTTTCAAAGCGATTTACAAATCCAAAGATGACACAAACTGCACTTGAGATCAAACATAAGAATAGTACTAATCCATAAAGTGCTACAAGCCAGTTTGCTCCAAATGATTTCAATGTTGTTAATGTTGGTAAAGTTGTTCCGTTTGGCTGAGTCAAATAATAGTGTTGCCAACAAAGTAACATCAATACGGCAAGACCTAATCCTAACATATTTAATGTGAAAGTTAATGCCATTGAGCGATCACAATCTTGTTTTGTTTTTAAAACACTTGTTCCACAAACTAAGATAGCTGGTACTGTAACCCATTGGAAAGCTGAATAGGTAACACCGTTCCAAACTGCTTTTGGAAGTTGGCTCCAACCATTTAATGAAAAATCAACACGCATAACATCTAATAAATTGTGTCCATTTAATAAACCTACTGTATAAATAGAAACAGCAAGAACCAAGATCACTACACCCATATATGTACTTGCTCTACGAATCAAGTCTACACCAAAAATTGTTAAGAATAATACAACAAGACCAATCACAAATGTTCCTAGATAGTAATTTAATCCAAAATATTGTGTCAATGCACTGGCTGCACCAGAGATACATGATGCAACAACCATTAAAACCATGATGTTAAAGAATAATTCAAATAATAATTCCACCTTATCAAATGGGTGATATAAACATTCAAATAGTTCTTTATACGTTTTTAGGCCACGTGAATTCATCATGATCTGACCTTCACGAATTGTCATAGCTAAAAGTAACATCGCAACGGCAACCCCAACAATAGCTGGCCACCCTAAACTAACAAACCATGTATTTTCCTGGTTTCCTGTCGCAAATCCTCCGCCCGCGTGTGCTGCAAATGCGGTTGTGGCCACTGAAAATGCAGCCATCCATGATCGATTCAATTTTGTGTTCTCTTTCTTTTTCATTCTCAAATTCTCCCTTTCTGCAACAAAAAACCTTCCGTCTCTTGTTGCCTAATTAACAACTTCAGAGACGAAAGGTAATAATCTTATTCTTCCGCGGTACCACTCTAATTCATTCTAATGAATGCCCTCATCGATGCTATCACATCTAGTCTTTATATCGTAAGACATACGTCTATAACTACATTATCGCTACAGCCGCTCCATGGTGATTTTCATTCTCTAGCTTTACAATATTTTCCACCAAACAATATCTCTCTAGGCTAAAACTTAGTGAATTACTCTTCCATATCAATGCGTTGACTGTATAATATAATAATTTACATTTGTTTTCAAGCACTTTTGTAAATATTTTTCATTATTTAATGTAAAAAAAGAAGAAGCCCTATACCTCTTCCATAATCTGATTGATTGTATCGATGACTCGACTTGTGTTTTTTCCATCCGTATATACCATGTACTTTATTTGGAAATAAGACAATTTATCATAATCGTAATTTTTAAATTCTAATGCCTTGATAAGTTGATTCTCATCTGTACATATTGGTCCTGGAAAATCATTAAAATCAATATTCAATCCAATGTTCTGCTTATATTCTTCTATGTCAGGAATATAACTGATCATTGGTTTATTTAATAAAGAGTAATCGAATATGACACTTGAATAATCTGAAATCAAACAATCACTCACTTGCATCAATGTATACAAGTCTTCCTTGTTCATATTCACTCCACCCGTGCACTGAATATCTCCGAGTAATGGGTGAAATTTATATAAAACAACATAATCTTTTACTTTTGTGAAATCAAAAGACTGTATTTTAAAACCATCAATGATGTTTCCCCTAAAAGTAGGTGCATACAAACATAATTTCTTATCTTTTAATTCTGGATATCTCAAAAAGAACTCATCTTTTTGGTTTGTGTTTAGTAAAGTATCGATTCTTGGCATTCCAGTCACTAAAACTTGATTTGTATCTACCCCAAAAGCTTGTGAATATGGTTTCTTCCAATATTCAGCATTACATAGAACGTAGTCATAATTACGTACAGGATATTGTCTTTTGATTTGGTTACCAAATTTTTTTACAGCTCCACACGCATGCCAGATTTGTAGCACTTTGACATTTTGTGGCTTCATATGACTAATCACATAGTTGTTGTCATTTAAAATCACAAGACTCGATTTTTTTATTTCAACGAGCTGTTTTAAACAATTCAAGAAATATTTGAAATCGCCCCATAGATTCTTTTCAAACATCAATAAAATATAATGAATATCATACTTGTTCTCGTGACGCAATTGTTTATCAATGAGTTTAAAATCACCGGACAATTCACTTTGCGTTAAACTAATAAAAGTAATTCTATTTTTCTTTGGGTGTACATAAAACGTTAAAACATCCATGATCCATAAGGCAATATTCAAGATGATCTTACTTAATCCCATTTTATTGCACCGCCTTATATAAAATATCTACAACTCTTTTAGAGGCATTTCCATCTTCATGATTATTAAAATAACGATTAAAATCATTCAATTTAGAATAGTCATAAACTTCATTTTTAATATCCATCAACATTGTTTCTTCATCCATATAGATTTCGCCTGGAATATCCTTATGAATATCTAAATAGAATCCTCTTAAGTCTGTCGCATATTCTTTTAAATCATACATATAGAAATAGATTGGTCTTTTCAATATCGCATAATCAAAGAACACACTTGAATAGTCCGTAATCAATACATCACTGATCACATACAATTCATTTATTTCTGCTTGAGCAGGGATTGAATACAAGAATCCATCTAATTCCGGGTCATCTTTGAAGGTATTTATAATTAGATAATGTGGTTTAAATACAACAATTGTATCTTTACCTAAAATTTCTTTCCATTTTCTAAAGTTTGCCTTCAATTCAAAAGTATATCCTGCAGAAACATAGGAATTATCTCTCCATGTTGGTGCATACAATACAATTTTTTTATCCATAGGCAAATGATACTTCTTCTTGATCGCATCACATTCTTCTTTTGTCGCATTCGAAATGAAATCATTTCTTGGATATCCTGTTTCAATCAATCTTTCTCTATTGATTTGGAAAGATGTTTGAAAAACACGTGTACAAAAAGCATTCGGACTGATCATATAATTGTATCTTGCGACATCTACATCATAGGAATGACACATCTGTTC
This sequence comes from uncultured Holdemanella sp., assembly GCF_934772795.1. Taxonomy (GTDB): domain Bacteria; phylum Bacillota_I; class Bacilli_A; order Erysipelotrichales; family Erysipelotrichaceae; genus Holdemanella. The sequence goes on along the minus strand of NZ_CAKVMR010000036.1, from coordinate 18,414 downwards.
ATAGCTGACACCCGAACGATAAAATGTGGTATCTTCACTTACATCAATATCATGAGCTAATCGCTTTAAGGGTGTTCCATGCCATGTTTGTAGGTAAACCTGATTTTCCTTTTTAAAGATATATGTAGGTAATTTGCAGTTCACTACCCATAATTTTGCCTTCGATAAATAATAGAAATAGGGGATGCTGAAATATTCTTTTATTTCAGCTCCCTCTATATTCAAATTCTTTTCTTTATGATTCTTTATAAACCAAATAAATCGATATCCATCAAATCTTGGATCTTGTCTCATCTGTTCATAAATAGCTTTAGGATTATCCGAATAGCCACGACCATGGAACGATATAAATATGACTAGCTTATCATCTACTTTAAATAAACGATAGGTTAATTTATATGCCAAGCGTATACACTTTCCTGCAAACTTTTTAATCGGTCTTAAAAGCTTTATCAACATGGCTACCCTCTCCTTTTTACTTGAATACTTCTTCTACAATATGTTTAGACGCATTTCCATCGTCATAGCAACAGAAACGTTTGTAGAATTCTTCGTAACGTTCTTTATATTCTTCATTAATTTGATCAATATTCAAAATCGCATCTACAACTTCTTCACTCGTATACAATAGTGGTCCAGGTACTTCTGTATTCATATCAATATAGAATCCACGTAACTGATTCTTATACTTTTCAATATCATATGTATAGAATAGTACTGGTCGTTTCAAGTTCGCAAAGTCAAAGAATACACTTGAATAGTCCGTGATACAAATATCACTAATCAAATAGATTTCACTAATATCATCATATTTACTTAAATTGTACACAAAGCCTTCAAGACCTGTTGTATCAATGTTGTCTGCGATATAGTGGTGTGTTCTTAATAAAACAACATATTCATCCGATAATTTTTCCATCATTAACTTCAAATCTAAAGCCAATGTAAATTTGTATTCCCCTTTTCCATAGTGTTCATCATCACGCCATGTCGGAGCATATAAAATCGTCTTCTTATCTTCTGGAATACCTAGTTTCTTTCTTAGGTCTTTCGCAATTTCATCTTTGTTTGGCCAATATAAAATGTCATTTCTTGGATATCCATATTCAAGCATCTTGCCTTCATACATAAAACAGCTTCTAAATGTTTTCGTACTAAAAGGATTGGCACTCACTAAATAATCCCATTCTTGTCTTTGACGATAGAACTGCTGTTTATATTTTGGTGATGCCGAAGTTACTTCTTCTTGATCAAACACAAGGCGTTTCAATGGTGTACCATGCCAAGTTTCGACAAATACTTGTCCTTCTCTTTTGCGATACCACAATGGTTGTCTTACATTAAATACAAAATATTTACTTACAGCTAAATAATAAGCATATTTGAATGAGAAACGTTTTACGACTTCGGCTCCATAAGGAACTTCATGACCATCATTCAATGCCCATACACACTTGTATTTGCCCGGATAATTTTTGGCAATGTATTCATAAATATATTTTGGACTGTCTGAATAGTTTTTAGCCATAAATGTTTCAAATAAAATCACATTATCTTGAATTGGTTTCTTTGAATAAATGTGATAATAAGCTAATTTAAATAACACATTTTTATTTTTGAAGACTCTAAAGAATTTTTTAATTCCTAATTTTCTTCGAACACAGCTCTGTACGCCCTTTAAATCACGATTCTGTAAACAAGCTACCATTTTTTTAGAGTTACGCTTATATCGATTCATCACTTCTGGACGAATACCATCGATTGTCTTAGCTATTCTTTCAAAATAGTCTGTACGCCATAGATCATCTTGGCTACGACGAATTCGCTTAGACATTTTAGATACAAAGTAAGATACGATCTTACGATCTAAACAGAAACGCACAACGCCCTCTTCATTTAAAAGTGTACGTGTATATTCAACCGCATCACATCTTTCATTAAAACGATTGTCATTTTCTTCCTGACTTAAAGCAGGTTCGTTAATTGGATCATTGTGTTTACGTTTTACATAAATCGCATCTTCCACTCTTAAAGCTGTATTTAGTTTTTCTAATAGTGGACACATAAATGTCATATCACTGTAATATCTGAAGTTCTCGTTAAATTTTAAATTGTTTCGAACGACAAAATCACGGTTATACAAATTACCTAATATAGTAAAAGTACGGATACCTCTACGGTTGTCCATCGTATAGAAAATGGCCTGAGCTTGCTGCTCATCTTTTTCATAGGATGCGAATGAAACAAAATCAGAAAGCTTATTTAAACGACGCTGTTCCCTTTCTTCTTGATCTTCTTCATCTACTTCTTTATTTTCTACTTTATGAAGATAGTTAGCCTTGTTGTTCCAAGTATGATTCAATATACCATAAACCATATCTACATCATGATCTATAGCTTTGATCATATTTTGAAGTGTATCTTCTAAAACATAGTCATCGCTATCTAAGAAGTAAAGGTAGGCACCTTTAGCTTGTTGAATCCCAACATTTCGACATGCAGCTACACCTGTCACACCTTCTGGCAATGTATAAATGCGCATATCAAAAATAGAATTATATTCTTCTAATAAATCGTCAATATCTTCTGTTGGATGATCTAATACGACAATCAATTCAAAATCTTTAAATGTACTTTGTGCTAAGTTTTGTAGACATTCTTTAAAGTAATGTTTGTACTTAAAAAAAGGAAGGATAATACTAATAGTACGCATATTAACCCTTCAATTCCTCTTTCAATTGTGTTGTACTGATACCCTCAGTTCTTGGCAAATAAACAACTTCACAATAATCCTTTAAGAAATCAAATTTTCCTTTCCAATCATCACCCATGACGAATACATCTACATTATATTTTTTAACATCTTCGATTTTTTGTTCCCAGCTTGTTTCTGGGATTACCTTATCGACATATTTAATAGCTTCTACAATCTTCATACGATCTGTATCTTTGATCTTACAAACTTTATTTTTACCCAAATTAAACTCATCACTACTTACCGCTACAATTAAATAATCCCCTAATTCTTTTGCACGACGTAATAAATTTAAATGGCCTACATGAAATAAATCAAAAGTTCCATATGTTATTACTGTTTTCATGAGTCATAAACCTCCCTATATAAACACTGTAATTGTAAACTATTTTTGATAAATTGAAAAGGAGTCCCTAAAACTCCTTTATTAACCAAATAATTTTGCGATACCCTTCTTTTCTTTTTTAGGAAGTAATCGCTTTTCAAATTTCTCATCCAAGAATTTTTTCTTTTCTTTTTTACTCATAGCCTCTAACTTATCAACATAAGCCGAATAATCATCGCAAACCTTGTTGATATCTCCCATTTCAACAAGTTGTCCACCTTCGATCCACATTCCTGTTTTGCAGAATTCACGAACTTGGCTTAATGAGTGAGAAATAAAGAAAATTGTTTTTCCTTCTTCATCTCTTAATTTCATCATTCGTTTCATACATTTCTTGGCAAATCCTTTATCACCAACACTTAATGCTTCATCGACAATAAAGATATCTGGATTTAATGCGAGTGAAATGGAGAAACCTAAACGTGATTTCATACCTGATGAATATTTTTTTACTGGTTGATATAAGAAATCACCTAATTCTGCAAAATCAATAACATCATTCGTGATTTCCTGGATACGTTTCTTTCTTAAACCCATCAACGCCCCTTTTACATTAATATTCTCAAGTCCTGTTAATTGTTGATTCAATCCTGTGTTAATAGCAATCAAAGCTTGTTCTCCATTGATTTTCATGGTACCACTATTGATTTCAGAAATTCCGGACAATAATAAAGACAGAGTTGATTTACCAGAACCATTCGTTCCCAAAATTCCAACAACATCGCCTTTTTTTACTTTGAAAGATACATCTTTTAAGGCATAGAATTCTTTTTTATCTGTTTTATATTGATTATTTTTATTTCTTAAAGTATAAATTTTTGAAATATTTTCGACTTCAACAGCATATTCTTCTTTAGACATAAAAGCCTCCTTAAATCATATCGATGAATTTCTTTTTGAAGGTATACATCAAAAAGCATCCAAGTGCGAAAATCGCAAAAACTAAACACCAGAAATAAAGTGTGATTGCCGGATGGTCAAAAACATTTCTTCCATAGAATACAGCGTCCCTATATCCTTGAATAATATAATAAACTGGATTTACCTTTACAAGCTTATTTAAAATACTCGCAAATGGAACATCCGGTTTGAAATGACAATCCCATAAGATTGGAGAAAAATACATCAACATACGCATGATTGAAGAAATAAATTTCTTTACATCACGCCACAACATTGTAAGTACAGATAATACAAGTGAAATTGCTTCTCCAAGCATAAATGCACAGAACATATAATAGATGATCCATAACCAATTTAGATTTGGATACCATCCACTTAAAATCAAAGTGACAAATGTGATAATCAACATCACAAAGTGATTAAACAATTCTTTTAAACAAACAGTTGCCGGTAAAACGGATACAGGAAACTTCATTCTTGTGATGACGTTTGTCTTTGAGAAAACTGCAGAGCACCCATCTACAATGCATGGACGGATATACCACCATACACTAAATGCCACAACTAGCCATGGTAAATATTCGACTGTGATGCCTCTGTATGTCTGGGCCTTTCTTCCCCAGGCAATACCAAATACTAGCCAATATGTAAAAACTTGAATAGCGGGAGAGGCAAAGTTCCAAAAAATACCAAATTTTGAATCTCGCATATCTGACAACAATTCATATTTTGCGATACAGAAAATACGATAAACATTTGAAAAATTCTCTTTTATAACATATGAAATGCTTTTAAACATATAAAAATTCTCCTTAACAACTTCTAGTTTATCAAATTTTTCACAGAAAAAAAATCTGCATGACGCAGATTTTCTTGCATTCCTTCTCCTTTCCACTTTAATTCTAACAATTCAATGTGAATTTATTGTGAAAAGAGCGCCTTTTATTCGTTTTCTTCTTCGTCCATTTCTTTTTCTACTTCGTCTAATTCATCTTCAATCAATTCTGAATCTTCTTCATCCTCATCATCTTCATCGATTGCGATAGAATCTGTATCCATAACACTTTCTGAATACGTGTGACGTGAACGCAAATCCCAAGTATTTTGTGACATGTTCAAGAAACGTCCGTCTAAAGATAAATCTGTATAAAATTGAGCAATATTATCTTCAAACTGGGTTTGATTAAATCCCATTTCCTGACTTACGTCTTTCCAAAGATCAACAAATGGCATAGCTCCATTATTATTCGTCAATACCTGATATGCAACTTCAATCATAGACTTTTTCATAATTCAATAAAACTCCTCTTAATACTTACATTGATTCAACGGCTTCAACACCAATACATTCTAATGCGTTTGCCAAAACAATTTGTGTTGCCTTTACTAAGGCTAGACGTTGTGCACTTAATTCTAAATTATCACGATCTACAACTTTACATACGTTATAGAAACTGTGGAATTTACTAGCTAAATTTTGAATGTAGTGACACATTTTATGAACTTGACGAGATTGAGCTGTTTCAACGATTACTTTATTGAATTCTTGTAAAGACTTCATTAATTCAATTTCTTTTTCGTTTGTCAAATCTTCAAAGCTTGTTGCCAATTCAATATCCTGTGCCTGTTTTTGAATAGAACACATACGAGCATGAGCATATTGTGCATAGTAAACTGGGTTTTCATTTGATTTCTTAGTTGCCAATTCAATATCGAAATCTAAATGTGAGTCCAATGCACGTTGTACGAAGAAATAACGAGCTGCATCAACGCCTACTTTATCGCACAACTCATTAATTGTTGTTGCGTTTCCTAAACGTTTTGACATTTTCATTTCTTCACCGTTTGATACTAAACGAACCATCTGGATAATATCGACATGTAATTTATCCGCATCATTTCCTAATGCTGTCATACTTGCTTTTAAACGAGGAATATAACCATGGTGGTCAGCCCCAAAGAAGTCAACTAACATGTCAAATCCACGTTGACATTTATCGTTGTGATATGCGATATCTGGAACTAAATATGTCAATGAACCATCTTGTTTTCTTAAAACACGATCTTTATCATCACCAAACTTTGTAGTTTCAAACCACAATGCTCCATCTTTTTCGTATACATATCCTTTTTCGTTTAATTCATTGATAGCTGCTTCTACTTTACCAGCATCACGAATGCTTTGTTCGCTTGACCAAACATCAAAGTGTACACGATAACGATCTAAGTCTTTTCTAATTTTATCTAATTCAAATTTAATTCCTTCTTTTCTGAAGAATTTCAAATTTTCTTCCGTTGGTTCTAAGTATGTTCCTGGATATTCCTTCGCCAATTCATATCCTTTTTCTTCAACATCCTTACCCATGTATCCGTCTTGACCAATTTCAGTAGGAATTCCTTGTGCCTGACGATAACGAGCATTTAATGATAATGCTAAGTTTGTAATCTGATTACCCGCATCATTCACATAGTATTCACGAGTTACATCGTATCCAGCTTTTTTCATGATACGAGCACAACTATCTCCCCATGCAGCTCCACGAGCATGACCTAAGTGTAATGATCCTGTTGGGTTGGCACTAACATATTCCAAATCCACTTTGATGCCATTAGCTGGCTGTTGTCCATAGTTTTCTTTCTGAGCTAATACTTCAGAAATAACTGTACTAAAACGGTCTTTAGATAATGTAAAGTTCAAGAAGCCAGGTCCTGCAATTTCTACATTAGAAACCATTTCCAATGAGAATGCATCTAATATACTTTGTGCAATCATTCTTGGATTTTGGTGTAATTGACGAGTTAATTGCATCGCAACATTGCTTGAGAAATCACCGTGATCTTTATTTTTTGGTGTTTCAACCACAATGTTTTGTACATCTAAATCTAAATCAAATGCTTTTTTCACTGCATTTTGAATGGCCTGCTTTAATTCAACTTCAATTGACTGCATATGTCTCCTCCTTATTTATATATAGTACAAAGTGAAATTCTTGTTTTTCATTCCCTTGTATAAGACTGTATTTAACTTCTACACAATTTTCATCTACATCATAATGACTTGTATGACAATCTAAATCTATTTTTCCAAATTCAGTTTCAATATGACCTTTTGTTTGACTATTTAAACGCAATGTCAAATTCACAATAACATCCGATTCACTACGAATAACCAATCCTTTTTTCCAAATTCTCCATTCGAAACGATGTGTATCATTATTAAAAGAAACTAATAGACCTTCATTACCAGAAAAGTCAATCTTAGCCTCTCCTTTATACAATGTTTGATTCGAAATTTTATCAAATAAATGTACCTGATTTGTCATAGCTAGTGCATAATATCACACTCTGATTTTTTTGCAAGAAAATTTATTAAAAAACATAACAATTTAACTAAAATATGACCGAATTAATCTAAAATTCTCTTTTTTTTATAAAATTACACTATTTTTTCACAAGTGAAAACGGTAACACATCACATGTTACCGTTATTTTTAAAGTATTTCTTTTGGAAAATAAATGCGCTTATTTGTTTGATTTTTCATCTTTAATAACGCCTTAACAATCTGTGAACAACTCGATAAAGATATCAATTCTTTTTTAGAATCTAACATCCATATGATTTGATTCTCATCTTGTTCTGTATAAGGTAAATAGGCTTTAGAATGTGAAATAGCTTCATAATAGTAATAATCTAAGTCATATCCATATACCATCAATTTATTCTTTATTTCTTGAATTTGTTGGCGACTTGGATCTTCTATCCACTCAAACAAATGTCGATTCAAAATTCGATTCGCAAAATCTTTTAAAATTTCATCTTCACTCTCTAAGGCTTGTTGAAAACCATAGAACATACGATGTTCATCCATTAGATAAAAATCCTTATTCGATAACTCTCCATTCAACAATGGTTCAAATACATCTATGTTTCGTACTTGCGCATATCGTTTAAAGAATTGTTGAATCATAATTTCATATGATTTGGCATCTGGATGCAGGTAAACCTGCCAATACATGTGGTATCTTGCCATAATATAGTCTTCAATACTGTGCATTCCACTCATTTTTACACATAAAGAGTCATTTTTAACTCGTAAAGTACGTAAGATTCTTTCTAAATCAAAATTTCCATAGCTTGTACCCGTTTCATAGGCATCTCTTAATAGATAATCCATTCGATCTGCATCCAGTTGTGAACTAATCATTTGATACATCATTGGTTTTGGATGCTTATGCGTTAGAATCAACACAACATTTTGTGGAAGAGCCTCATCCTCTTTAATAAGTGCTTTATGAATTTCTGTTTCAGGATCCAAAATTAAATCACAAGTCATTTGTTCATGATGCTTCTTGTGAAGTGTTTCAAAGAAGTGAGAAAATGGTCCATGTCCTAAATCGTGCAACAAAGCCGCGCATAAAACTTGAATCTTTTCATATTCACTTAAAGTAGCCGCAATTGAATCGACTTCTTCACACATTCGTCTTGTGATTTCATATACACCTAAACTATGAGAAAATCGTGAATGCTCCGCTGTATGATAGATTTGAAAATCTCCACCCAATTGATGGATACGATGCAATCTTTGAAATTCTTTTGCGTTGATGCAATCCCATATCACTTGATATTTCACATGAATATATCCGTGAACAGGATCTCTTAACACTTTGGTTTCATTGGTTTTGTTAAACATGGCCATACCCCCTTTAATGCTTCTACAAGCATTTTATCAGATTTAAAGAAGTTATAGTCATATATATGATCTGGAGTTGTCCAAATATATTCGGAATGCACACTTAATTTTGTTGGTTTTTCATTCGAAGTACACGTGAAACAAGTTAAGTGAATTTCATATCCGTCTTGATAATCAATACTAGAAGCTAAATATTGAACATCGTAAATATCAATATCACATTCTTCTTTCCACTCACGAATTAAAGCTTCTTCTTTTGTTTCACTTTTCTCAACTTTTCCACCAGGAAACTCAAAGAAACCTTTGCTCGAACCATAATTTCTTTGTGCAATCATCACTTTTCTATCTATGACAAGCGCTCCACACACTACGTTAAGCTTGTTCATCTTCAATTCTTTCTTCATGAATGATTTCAAACAACAGTTGGGCATTTTGTTTCGAAACTTGTTTTTGAATGTCTAATACACGAATTTCAAGAAGTCTTGCTCCAAAACGAATTCGAATGGTATCGCCTATTTTTAATTCTGTGCTTGGCTTAGCCACTCGATCATTGACCCAGATACGGCCTTGTAAAGCTAATTCTTTAGCAGCTTCTCTTCTTTTTAAAATTCGTGCTGTTTTTAAATATTTATCTAATCGCATCAAAATTCTCCTTCTAATTTTTCAATAACCTGCATCATCAGTTCAATATGTTTCTTTAATCGTTTGGAAATCATGATTTTAATTTTTCCACCCTCTAATTTCAAATTGATCTTACGACTAATATCATTGATAGCGCCAAACAATTTAACACCATCACAATTTTTTGACCATTCAGCACTCATTGTGATTGTGACAACATCCTCTGTTTCTTTTAAAGATTCAACACCTTCTCGATTCACAAAGAAGTCTAATTTCTTTTGTTCAAACAATTGTTTTACTTCATTTGGAATATGTCCAAATAAATCTTCAACACGTTTTTCATATTCAATCAACTCAGACAAACTCTCAGTTTTCTTAATGTGTTGATAGATTTCCAATTTATCTCCATCATTATCTGTGAATTTTTTAGGAATATATCCCGATAACTGTACTTGAGCCACTTTATCATTCTTTTTATCCTCAATTGGCTTACCTTGTTTTTCCTTAATGGCACTTGCGAGCATTTCAAGATATAGATCCAATCCTACATCATCAATAAATCCGGCTTGTTGCGGCCCAAGCATATCTCCGGCTCCACGAATTGTTAAATCTCGCATAGCGACCTTATAACCACTGCCTAAGGATGTAAATTCTTTAATGGCTTTTAATCTTTTATGGGCTTGTTCCGTTAATTCTTTTTGTGGCTGCACCAATAAATAACAATATGCGATTTTTTCACGACGCCCAACACGACCTCGAATCTGATAGAGCTGGGATAATCCAAAGCGGTCGGCATCATCAATGATCATCGTATTCGCATTCGCAATATCAAGTCCAGTTTCAATAATTGTTGTACAGACTAAAATTTGATATTTCTCTTGTTCAAAATCAATCATTGTCTGCTCAATATCATTCTTCTCCATGCGTCCATGTGCTACGGCTACTTTGGCATCGGGGAACATATTCTGAATATTTTTAGCTACAGAATAGATATTCGATACGTGGTTATACAAATAGAAAACTTGTCCTCCACGAGATAATTCTCTTTGAATAATTTCTTTTACGACACTCTTTTTGTTTTCCATCACATACGTTTGAATTGGATGACGATGCAATGGTGGTGTATTTAATTGTGAAATCGTACGTACTCCAATCAAAGACATCTGTAAAGTTCTTGGAATAGGTGTTGCACTTAAAGATAGAACGTCGATTGCGTTTTTCATCTCTTTAATTTTTTCTTTATGCTCAACTCCAAATCGCTGTTCCTCATCAATGATCAATAAACCCAAATTTTTATATTGGAAAGATTTATTCAATAATTTATGAGTACCAATAATAATATCAACTTGTCCTTCCGCCAATTCTTTTTTGATCTGACTAATTTCTTTTGTTGCTACAAAACGATTTACTACGCGAATATTAGCCCCTACATTTTCAAAACGCTTCATAAATGTCTGATAATGTTGCATAGATAAAATTGTAGTTGGGCATAGTAAAGCTACTTGTTTATTATTTGAAATTGCCTTGAATGCTGCACGCATAGCTACTTCTGTCTTACCAAATCCTACATCTCCACATAATAAGTGATCCATTGGTTTTGGCTTTTCCATTTCGCGCTTAATTTCTTCTGTAGCTCTGATTTGATCTGGTGTTGCCTCATATTCAAAGGCTTCTTCAAATTCTCTTTGTAGATCATCATCTTTACTGAACGCAAAACCGATATCTTCATTTCGCTTCGCATATAGCTCAACTAATCGAGACGCAATTTCTTCAACCTTCTTAGAAACCTTTTCCTTAGTCTTTTTCCATTTATTTGATCCTAATTGAGATAACTTGATACCCACACCTTCTTTGGACACGTATTTTCTTACAAGCTGAAATTGTGATAATGGAACAAATAATTCGTCGCCCCCATTGTATAAAACATGTAAATAATCTAAGGTTTTTCCTTTTATTTTTCGCGTTGTGATTCCAACATATTGGCCAATACCATATTGTTCATGCACAACATAATCATTTGGTTCTAGTTCAAGAATATTCTGTAAGATTTGACCTTGCTTAAATGTTTTCTGATAACGTTTGATTTGACTAGGACGATGGAATAATTCCTGTTGTGTGTAAACAGAAATATCTTCATATGTAAATCCTTCATAAAAGTCATCTTCAATAAATGTGATATTCCTATGAATGGAATAAGCTTTTAAGGCTTCCTGCACTTTTTTTGTATGTTCCTCATCCAAAGAAATATAGATATTTTTCCCTTTTAGATTCTCTAAAATTTGAATCAATGGTTGATCTGATTTTTCTAATGTCTCTATTTTTGAGAAGATTGGATGTTTAAAATCTAAGAAATCATGGAACATCTGAATCTTGTGTTCTTTTTCAAATGTGAATATGTCATGGAACATACTATATTTAGGTAAATATTGATGAGATTCAACCATTTCCTGAATAAAAGAAATTGTTTCCTCATTCAATTTTTTATATCCATTTTCGACTTCTTCCTGACTTGAAAAAATAATGTGTCCATTGACATAGTCCGTTAATTTATTTGTATTTAAATAACTAAAATAAATATACAAATGTGGATCAATATCATAGTTTTCTATAGAAATCTTATCTTTTTCAATATAATCCAATAAGAAGTCATAATCATCTTGAATTAATTTTGCCTGCTGTTTTTCTAATTCAGAATCGATTTCTTTCTGTAGATACTCAATCTGATCATCTGTAAACAATAGATCTGTTGCTGGATTGATCAATACAGAATCAATTGTTTGAATTGTTCGCTGGGTTTCTTCATGAAATAGACGAATGGATTCAATCACAGTATCAAAAAATTCAATACGAATTGGATGTTCATATTCAAGGCAATATACATCGACAATGCCTCCACGACTTGCGTATGTACATGGTCGATCTACATAATTGACTTTCGTATAGCCGGCACGATTTAGTTTTTGTTTCAATTCTGCCATCGTGATTTCTTGATCTACCTCAAATTTGAAACAAAGACTTTTAAATAATTCTTTATCGGGCAAGTAACGCAAAAAGGCCGCCGTATTACATATAATAATACGTGGCTTATCTTCTTTCACAAGCTGAGTTAATACATAGAGTTGTTCTTGTTTATCTTCTGGACTTGAAGCAATGGCTTGTACACGCAAAGATTCTTCCATCACGAATAGTAATGTATCTTCTACTAAAGGTTTTAATCTTTGGTAGAGTTGTTGCGCTTCATAACGATTTTTCTTAACTACAATTCGTGTTTGTTTATCCTGCATAAAAGCGCTGGCCATACATAAAGCTTCTTCATTTGGAAATAAATTGCCTATATTATTGCCAAATTGAAGCATTTGTTGGGCTACTGGATTGGACTGTAGTTTCTTTAATATTGTATCTTTCAAAAATACCACCTACTTTTTATTATACCTGTTCATTGTGTCGCTAAAAGAGTGTTTAATTGAAAATTTAGCTGCTTTTGCGGCTTGTTCTAATGCATGATTTAAATCGTCTTGTTGTTCCTGAGGGAATTTGCCTAATACCCAGTCTACAACTGGAATCATTTTATCTTTACCAATTCCTATGCGAATACGATCAAATTCCTGTGTGCCAATATGAGAAATAATACTCTTGATTCCGTTATGACCACCAGCACTACCTTTTTGACGCAAACGAAGTTTTCCAACAGGCATATCCATATCATCATATAATACTAGAATATCTTCAGAAAGCACTTTATAGAAATCCATGCATTGTCTTAGAGCGATGCCACTATTATTCATATATGTGGTTGGTTTTAATAAAATAATGTCTTCTCCATCAATTTTCTTTTTCGCAAAATAAGCCGAAAACTTTTCCTGATTAAAATCCATTTCTAGCATTTGTGCCAATTTATCAATTGCCATAAAACCTGCATTATGACGTGTATTTTCATATTCTCTACCAATATTTCCTAATCCAATAATAATTTTCATAAAAAAAACTCCTCCTTCAAAAAAATAACGGGATAATCCCGTTATTCTTCATCTTTTCCTGGTGTATATAAAATGTGTAAACGACGTCCTTCGCCTTCACCTTCACTCTTAGTAGAAATATCATTCATTCCTGCTAAAGCGTTGTGAATTGCCTTTCTTTCATCGGCTGGCATTGGATCTAATACTGCATCTACTTTTGTACGACGCACATCTTTTGCGACGCGAACTGCCATTTTACAAATTTTTTCGTATCTTTCTTCCTTATAACCATTTACATCGATTAAAAGTCCGACACGCTTTTTGAATGCTGCGCTTACTGCAGCTTTAACTAAACGATTGAACGCTTGTAAAGACTTACCCGCTTTACCAATCATAATCGCATTGTTTTTTGTGTTTACAGTAATACGATAGAAACCGTGGTCATTTTCAATTTCAACAGTTCCATCTAATTCTGCATTGTCAAAATATGTTTGAATATATGACTTAATGAAATCTTCAATATCTTTTGGGCAATATGCTTCAATTTCAATTGTTTTTCCGATTCCTAAAAAGCCACTTTTTTCTTCTGTTACTTCATAATGAAGTTCTTCTTTTGTACATCCTTTAGCACTGCATGCAGCAGCTAAAGCTTCATCTAAAGTTTTTCCAGTAAATTTAGCGAATTCCATATGTTCTACCTACTTTTTATTCATAACTTGGTGTAGGATCAATGATTGACATACACGAATTACACTTGATACTAACCAATAGAATGACATTGCCATTGGCCATGAAATATACATAACACAGATCATTGCTGTCATGAAATACATTGACATATTCATGCTGTTAGCCATAGGATTTGTTTCTTCCTGTGCATATTTCTTAACTTTAACGTGATCTTTCTTATCTTGCCATTTCTTTAACCATTGAGGTAATTTCATTGAAACAATATAGAAGATAACCATCAATACATAAATTGCGATATATGCGATATCGAATGCTTTAAATCCATCAAGTGGAGTTCCAGCTAAAGAAATACCCATAAAGCTTCCACTAACAACACTTACTGAACGCATTGTTGCATAATACATACCCAGCATGATTGGTAGTTGAATGAAAGTAATTAACATTGAACCAAATGGATGAATATCGTATTTTTGATAAAGATTCTGCATTTCTTGAGCCATTTGCATTTTAGAACGCTCATCTGTTTTATCTTTATATTTATTTTGGATTTTTTGAATTTCAGGCTGAATTTCCTGCATTCTTTGTGTAGACATTTGTGATTTACGTGTAAATACAAATACAAGCATCTGAATTAACAATGTTGTTAAAATGATACCTACACCGGCATCTGTCTTTGAAGAAATTAAGTTGATAATTTGTGCGATTGGCCAAACAATTAAACCTTCAAACCATCCTTTTGACATAGAATTTTTAAAAGTTGTCGGTTGAATTGTATATTGTCCATCTTTAATATTCTTTTTAATTTCTTTTTTTACTTCTTTATCAGAAATGTCTTTGTAATTGATTTGACTAGCATCAATTGTTGTTTCTTCACTTGCAATAATTTGGTCTGCTAATGTTTTTCCATCTCTACCTCTTGGATTTGCACAAGCCGTACATGTTAATAATACCAACATACATAGAAAGACCAATTTTGCTTTTTTCTGCAAAAATTGTTTCATTTTTTATTCCTCTACTTTTTCAAAAATCTTTTATTTATCCGATTTTGATTTTCTTTCATTTCGTTTTTATTTTCTTCAAACGACTTATTTGCGTAGGCAGGTCGAACTATAATAATAAGATCATATCCCTCTTCAAATGTAAAAATATCATCTACTATACTGCGAAGCTGTCTTTTTACTTTATTACGACAGACCGCATTGCCTAATTTTTTGCCAACACTGATTCCGACTCTTGCATGGTCTAGTTTACGTTTTTGAAAATAACAAACAAAAGACGACGACTTAACAAATTGTCGATTCTGGATGATGGAAGAAAACTCATAGTTTTTTAATACACGAAACTCTTTTTTCATGTTATTTCCCTATCCAGACAAAAAAATCACCTAGCAGGTGATTTCTATGCGGATAAAACCTTTCTGCCTTTCGCTCTTCTTCTAGAAAGAACGTTACGTCCACCAACAGTTGCCATACGAGCACGGAAGCCATGAACTTTTTGGTGTTTTCTCTTACTTGGCTGATATGTTCTTTTCATCTTGATTACACCTCTCAGTCTTTTTCTTCATTCTAAATTTTCAAATAAGATTGCTCAAACATTATAAACATAAATTAAAATGAATGTCAATAAAATAATTATTACTTATGCTTACTTTTCAATATTTTATATGCTTTTTGCGTTAAACGATACATAATTGGATAAACAGGTATATCAAATTCACCAATCAATTCATTGATAGTTGGATTAAAGTTATCCTTGAATTTAGTCAATCCATCATCTAAGGAGCCTTCTACACCACCCATATTACTCCATAGGCATCCTCTATCAAAGGCCCATTTAAAGTTTTCAACATATTCCTTATATTGTGGCATGAATTTTTTAAATCTTTCATCCATTCCCGCATATAACATTTCACAAGTATTTCCATATTGGATACTAAGTATTCCTGCAATTGCGATATCTTTGTCTTTTTGACCAAATTCATCAAAGATTTCTTTATATTCATAAATATCTTTATTTAAACTTCGTAATTGATCTTCTAAACGATGCAATTTCTTTTTCGCATTTTCTGGTATTTCTACAATTTCTTTTTCCAATTGCACTTTTTTTGTTTTTGCATCTTCATTTAATTTATATACATTACATACAGCTAAGAAGATGACTCCCCCCTCTGGATAATTTTCTAATAATGTTTTGAAATATTCTTTATCTCTTAGTGCCACTCCTTTTCTTGATTCTGTCAGTTCAACTAGGCGACTAAAGTCATCTAATAATTCCAAATGTCCATGAATAATTTGTACATTTCTTCGATTTGCATCTTTTATTAAACGTTTTGTATGTTTTGGCAAAGTTTCCTCTATATTTTCATATGAATATACGTTCGATTGAAATCTAGGTTGCACTGTATCCGCAATATGCATCGTATATCCTTTATGAATAGCTTTACAACTTTTAAATATATCTAAGTATGTTTCTGTTTCCTTATATCTATTTATATTATATGATTTTGAATCATAATCATTTACATGAATGGTTGGATCAAATTTAATAAAGATACAGTGATCTTTTTTAGCTAACTTTTTCAATTGATCAAAATAATATTGAACAAGTTCTTTATCCTTATAATCCATAATAGGACCTCTTGGTAAATAGTACATACAGAAAGAGAGTGGTAATCTTTTGATTAGGACAAGTCCTGTTGCGACCAATTCATTATTTTTATATACACCTGTATACATGTGATCCCAATTGCTTTTTACTTTTGCCCAGTTATAACTTTGTATTGACGTACTCTCATCATTAAAATGACGAGATTCTCTTTCTCACAATACGAGAAATGGAGCATCGCAAAGCTTTCAGCATGGTTCTAGACCTTGCATATAGTCTTTGCATAGCTCTTGTTTTTCGAGCATTTCCAATCCATGTAGACTGTACTCTGTAAACTCATACTGCATCCAGCAGGGCTTACGCCTTAGACCTGAACTAGATGAGGGATTCTTTAAGCTAGAATCCAAAGCAGTGTTTCATTGTGTGTCCACATTTTTTCATATTTAGAATCAATGTATCCTGCATCTTGACAAAGTGTGGAAAATCAAGATGACAGGCTTTAAAATCTGGTGCAGTCAATGTATCGTCCGTATGACATATTAAAAAAGCAGAATACAAATCTCTTTGTACTTTACATCCTTCAATCGTTTTAAATCTTTCACTTAAAGTAGGTTTGATGTATTCACCTGTATCATGGTGAAGTTGAGAGGCACGATATTGATGAATATCTATTTCGTAGTATGGTATTCCATACTGTGTTGCCTTTGTTTTTAAATCGGCCTGCATAAGACCTGGAGAACGGTTCTTGATAGAGTGTCCATAACGTTTCTTACGTTTGTATTTGCGTACCATTTTTGAAGAGCCGTCTTTTTGTTTAATGGATACGGCTTTATCCTGTCGTTCAGTTTTTTTGGACTTCTTCTGCAGAGCCTTAAAGTTCATTGGTTCAAGGATAAATTCGCTTGTGTTCTGAACGACTCTGTTGATAAAGGTATGATGTGAAGTCTTGATATAAGCAGACTGTTTTCGATAGAGCACGCGTATCTGTCGTTTCAGACGTCTACACCTTCTCGTTGTCTTCCATTTGTGTTTTCCCTTTTTGACTGTACCATTCTTATTATAGTTTTCTGGATTATGTTTTCGCATAGAGGCATCTACCAGATTTTGCCTATGCCGAATCTCTTTTTCATATTTGGCTGATTCTGGAGCAAGTTGTTCCAGATGAACCTCGTTATTTGAGACTGTCGCAATCGTAGAGGTTCCAAAGTCAACGCCTGTACGATGTCCGCCATCTTCTGATAACCTGATTCGTTTTGGTGCATCACCTCGAAGTGTGATCACTACATAATATTTGAATCCACTGTTGAATTCGATTCTTTTTAAAAATGAAAAAACAACATCTTCTTTTAAATCAACAGATGAAATGATGTTCTGAATATATTCATTCTTTGGGACACGAACCTTGTAGTAATGTTTCATAAAACATATGGTATCCCATCTTAAAAGACGTACACCTGTTGCAGCACATTTTTGTTTGATACAATCGAAACTATTATATCTTCGATAATGAAGATGACGACCATCCTCAAAAAGAACCTTTTCTACTCCCTTATATACAGCTTCAGCTTCTGCCTGTGCCTGATGAGAGTTGATGTAGTTCTTGTATTTCTTTTGTTCTTTGGATACAAACTTACACAAAGAAGTCTTCGTGAGATTATACTCTTTTTGTTTAATACACATGATATTGGACAATTCTTTTTTCTTCTTCTTTTCAGAAGCTGACAGTTCAGATCCTTTCTTTTTAGAAAATTCAGCTTCTCCATAAGCTTTGCGTGCACCCACATATTCTTTATCATGAAATAAAGCATT
>NZ_CAKVMR010000035.1 GCF_934772795.1 uncultured Holdemanella sp. | reverse complement strand
GTCTCTAAAATAAAACAGTTGATAATCACTGATTTGGATTATCAACTATAAGCACGACTGCCTGTCGTACAAAAAGAAGCAACTTTACATTGCTTCTAATATATCTATAACCCTTTTCAAATTTTCACATTGAAGTTCAACATATTTCATGTCTTCCTCATTAAATTGTACTTGATCTGGAATCCAAATTCTATGCATATTCGCATTATATGCAGCACGAATTCCATTCTTACTATCTTCAAGTACTAAACAATTCTCTGGCTTAACTCCCATTTCCTTTGCACAAGCCAAAAATAAATCGGGTGCAGGTTTTGAAGCATATGCATCTTGAGATGAAAGCATCAAATCCGCCTGAAAATCAAATCCACAATTATTCACTAAACGTTTAATGTGCGGAACACTTGAGCTTGACGCAATGCAAATATTATAATGATTCGTTTTTAAATAATCATGCAATTCTTTCAAACCATATTTATTGGCAGACCCTGGAATCGCAAAGCGTTTCTCATAATAAGAAACAAATTTGTCATCGGCAATTTTTAACATATCCTCTAACCATGGATAATCCTTATGGTAAATTGAATAATCGAAATGACTAGTTCCAAGCATGCCAAGAAAATATTCTCTTGGAAAGTAATGATCGTGTTTTTTACAAATTTCTTCAAACACATCGATATATAGAGTTTCCGTATCAAACATCAACCCGTCCATATCAAAAATAACAGTATTAATCGTCTCCATCATAATTCACAAAATTCTCCGTTTTTGCGGCCGCGATAGCCTTAAATTCTTTTAATAATGGGTGTTGATAAATAGAATGTAAATCGTTTGAAATAATAAAGCTTAGTAATTGTACAAATGGTAGATATACAAGTGGGCATAATTCACTTGATACAGTATCACTCAACCTTAAAACATGATCATCCCCCAATAATTGAGGATTGTTTGAAATTAAATAAGCTCGATTGCTGACTTTACGCGTAGCCTTATATACTTGTTCTACACGATGACTTGCTCCATCGTTTCCATCAAAGAAAATCACATTGTATTGTGGTGTTAATTGAAGATTCGGTCCATGAATATACTCTTCAATTTCGTAGCAGCAACTTGGAATATGAATGGTTTCACCCATTTTTAATGCACTTTCAAGTGCCGTTCCATAATTGGCGCCAGCTCCACAACTGTAAACCCAAGACATAGATGAGAAATTCTTGTAATGTTTTTGAATAAAGCTTGTTGCCTTATCAATCATTTCTTCATTTAAATCTACGGCTTTCTTTAACTCTTCTAAATATTCAGTTTTACCCGAATACGCAATTGCGAATAAATCTAAGAATAACGCAAGTGAGGAAACACCCTTTGTGACATAGCCAACTAATTCTTCGCCAACACCATATTCAATCACAACATCCGCAACATCTTTTACATCGCTGTTTTTATTTCCTGTTAAACAAATAGCTCTATATTGTTTTTTCTTGATGATTTTTAATGCTTCAATCGCATTTGTACTTAAACCACTCTGTGTAACCACTAAAACTAAGTCGTTTTCTTGAACATCATTTTCATAATACGTAAATGTATATGGAGTAATGATTTTTACTTCTAAACCACTTACTTTTTCCACAAAACTTCTAGCACAATAACAAGCATTATGACTCGATCCAGAAGCAACAAGTAAAATACGTTTGATTTCTTTTTGTTGCACTTCCTTCATTAATGGTTCAACCAATGTAGTGTATTGTTCAATATTTGTTCTTAATACGCCCGGTGTTTCTTTAACATAATCCAACATTGTTAATTTTTCCATATGTACCTCCCTTAAAATAAACCTATAAAAGGTGGAATGGCTCCACCTTTATAT
Organism: uncultured Holdemanella sp.; assembly: GCF_934772795.1. Taxonomy (GTDB): domain Bacteria; phylum Bacillota_I; class Bacilli_A; order Erysipelotrichales; family Erysipelotrichaceae; genus Holdemanella. Next base: position 21,530 of record NZ_CAKVMR010000035.1, on the reverse strand, counting down.
TTTTAGTATTCTAATCTTCTGTAGTAACGACGGATTTCCATTGGGTGACGAGTTTCGATTTCCATGTGAACGTCAATTCTGTTGTTTACAGCGTGCATTACGTGGTGAGATAAGTGTTTACGATATTTTTCACTAATTCCCTTTAATTCATAATCTTTAGAGTCAATGATTGTGTAGTTTTCACAAATTCTTGGAATAAAGTTAGCTACACGTTCAGACAATGGACGTTGAGCATCTTCACCGATATAGATTGTAACTGGAGTTTCTTTAGTTACGATTTCAAACATACCGTGGAAGAATTCGTTTGATGAGATTGATTTAGTTTTTAACCATAATTGTTCTTCCCAATAGCACATTGCGTATGAGTAAGTAGCTCCCCATTGATTTCCAGCACCTACAAAGTAGTGCATTTCATCATTCCAGTGTTTTTTAGCAAATTCTACTGCGAATGGTTCAGCTTTCTTTTCAACTTCTACTAAAGCTTGTGCCAAATATTTGTCAAATTCTGCATACATATCTTCGTAGTCTTCGAATTCACCATTGTTGAACATGAAGCGGTCAGCAACCATGAAGAACTTTAATTGTTCGTTCATTGGGTAAGAGATCTTGTAGTCTCCTAAGTCTAATAAGATAGCTTCTTTAGCATCAACAAATGAGATAACTGTAGCGCCAACTTCTGCTTTGATTTTTTTAATAGCTTCAACAACTTCTTTTGTGTTTCCAGTTACAGAAGAGATAATAACAACTGTATCTTTAGTAATACGTTTGTTTCCTGTAGTTAAGTATTCAGCAGCATTTTCTGCCCAAGTTTCAATAGCACTCATCTCTTTCATGTGTACTGTAGCCTGCATAGCACTTGCCCAAGTACCACCAACACCTAACCAGCAGATGTTTGAATATCCACGTTCGCAGATTTCATCAACGATTTCGTTGATTTGAGGGCGTAGAGCCAATGCTCCATTTACGCTATCGATTTTTTCTTGTTCGTTAAATTTAATCATTTTCTTTTCCTCCATTTATTTAAATTTTATTAACAACCTAAGATACCAAAGAATGATCCGACCAATCCGATCACAACACAGATTAACAATAATGTAGTTGTCTTAATATTTTTCTTTTTCAATAAGTAGTAAACCAATAATGTGAATAATAATGGCATTAAACCAGGCATGATATTATTGAATACATCATTTAATGTAGTTGCTTCATCACCAGAACCAAATGCCAATGGGAAGTTGATTGAAACGTTTTCAGCTGTCATACCACCAACAACCATCAATCCTAAAACGCTTGCTGCATAAGTAAGTTTTGACATCAATCCATTTTCCTGGATCTTAGCCAAGAATCCACTACCTAATTTATAACCAGCGTTCATTAAGTAATAACGTAATCCTTGAGCAGGAATATTGAAGATCAATAAGAATAAGATAGGTCCTAAGATATTTCCTTGATTCGCTAATGATAGACCAACACCAGTAGCAATGATACGTAATGTTCCCCAGATGAATGAGTCACCAATACCTGCTAAAGGTCCCATCAATGAAACTTTTACACTGTTGATACTTTCTGTATCGAAATCAGGATCATTTGCGTTACTTTCTTCCATAGCAGCACTGATACCTAGAATCAAAGTTGACAATTGAGGTGTTGTATTGAAGAATTCCAAGTGACGTTGCATAGCTGCAATTTGGTCTTCTTTATTTGAATATAATTTTTTGATGACTGGTAACATACAGTAGCAGTATGCCATGTTCATCTGTCTTTCATAGTTCCAGTCCCATTCCATTCCGAATGAACGCCAGAATACTTGATTTAATTCTTTTTTTGTTAATTTATTAGAAGTCGTCATCTTCGTCTAATCCTCCTTCTGTAGCTGTTTGAGCTGAATTGCTACGTAATTGAGTTAATACGATGGCAATGATAGCTCCAAAAATTGCAATTGCAGTTACTGGAATTCCTAAGTATACGCTTAATGCGAATCCTAAGAAGAAGAAACATGCAACTTCTTTGTCCATAATCATCATCAACAATAAACCAAATCCAATTGCAGGTAATAAGCCCATTGTGATTTGTAAACCATTTGAGATCCATTCAGGAATTACATTTAATAAAGCCTGTACAGCAGGTCCACCTGCATAGTAACCACACGCTACGATAACACCGATAATTAAGTTAACACCGAAGAATCCACCTAAGAAGTGCATTCTTGCAACTCCTGCCATATTTCCTTCAGCTGCATATTTATCTGCTTTGTGAACAAATGGAGGTAGAATGAATACCATTCCAACGTTCTTTGCGATTAAAACCAATGAAGCAACTGGTAAACCAACAGTCAATGCTGTTTCTGGTCCAGCTCCTGTAGTAATTGTGAAAGCTGTTCCTAATACTGTTCCTGAAATCATTTCAGGTGGAATACTAGCTCCGATTGAGAAAGCTCCCATAAATGCTAATTCTAATGTTGCACCTAAAGTAACACCTGTTTGGATATCACCTAGTACAACACCTGTTAAAGCTCCCATAACCAATGGTCTTGACAACAAACTTGTACCGAACAAATATTCAGCATTTCCAAGCATTGCTACCAAACCAAGTAAAATTGCTTGTAGTAACATATTTCTCCTCCTATAAAACTTTTTCTACGTTTACTGGACTATCTTCTGGAACCATCTGAATTGTCACATCCACACCTGATTCACATAATCCTTTTAAAATTGTTTCTTCTGCTGGAGTAATATTCATTGCCTTTGAAATATTACGAGTTTCAGCAGTCGCCTTAGTACCACCAAGATTTAATTTTTTGATGTTGCACTCTTTACACAATCTTTCAGCATCCTTAATAGATTCAACTACAGTCAATAATTTATATTTGTCTGTAACACCACTGTTGATTGCATTTACTGCATCATCCATATTTTTAATAACTAATTTAACACCACTTGGTTTTGCCAACTTAATTGATGTTTTTCTTAAATCATCTTTCATAACTGCATCGCACGCAATTAAGATACAATCGGCTTCAACTGCATTTTTCCAAGAAAAAGCAACTTGACCATGTAACAATCTGTGATCCACTCTTAATAATTTGATCATTTTTTTCTCCTCCTATTAGAAATCTTCATCATCTTCGCTTGTCATACCATTCATAACAGTCATTCCCTCTTTAGCTGCTTCGATCAAATCGTTCGCATCTGCTAATTCAAGATTACCGCCCAAGCTTTTCATTACTGCATCTAATGCCAATCCCATGTTCATTCCTGAGAAAACCATTACATTATCTAATACTGCAAGTTTAGATAAAGCTGTGTGAACACTTCCGCCTTTGATATCACACAAAATTAAGATTTGTTCTTCACTCTCTTTTGCTTCTTTCAAAACTTCTTGATAAAAGTCTTCAGGATTTTGTCCAGGAAGCAAGCTATATGTTTCTACATCCTTAGCTAAATCTCCAACAATCATAGAAACTGAATCTTTCATTCCTTTAGATAATCCTCCATGTGAGGCAAATATTACTCTACTCATTTATCTTTCTCCTTTCTGTATTACGTCGTTCACTTATATACAAGCAAATATTGTGCCATAGAAAAATAATATAAAAATAAAGATGAGTTCCCTCATCTTTACTAGTTATTCTTCACATAATTATAAATATGGATCATTTCCTCTGTAGGAATATCTACACCATAGAAATCCTCTACTTGCTTAAATGCCTTCTTAACATAGTCCACAAAATCTTTGTGTTCATTTAAGAAATCTAAGCTTGGATCGTATTCTGCATTTCTTGAAACTACAAGTCTTTCAATCAAGCAACAAATATGTACGTACAATCCAAAACATGTACGATTGCTGAAACGAACCCCAACATACTTTTGTAGAACATCAATCGCATTGGCAACCTGCTCTAATAGTTTTGTCGGATTTAATATTGTTAGTGCATTCATAATATTGCTCAATGAGAAGTTATGCAGAATATTCTTATCAAACTGAGTTAACTGCTCATCATCCATATAGTCTTTGAAGTATTGATTGAAATCTCCAAATGTATCTTCAATAATCAAATCTTCAATACCTACAAATGGAATGTCCTCCATATTTGGATCTAACGTTCCAAGTACACATAAAACATCATGTTCTTCAAACACATTATTCTTTTTACCTAATTCAATCAATTCCGAATAATTCAACGTCTTCACATCTAAATTGATTCCATCTGGAAAAGATTGCTCCAACATCGACTTTAATTTCTTGGCCGTACCCAATCCACTTGCGCAAGAACATAGAATGACTGGTTGTTTTTGTTGGTGCTTTTCAATATGATACGCAAAATTGACACGGAAGGCATCAATCGTTTTTTGTAGTATACTCTCCATTTCTACATTATTACGAATGCCATTTCCAATTTCTAATGCGATTGGAGTACTCACATTGTTGATAATTCCAATATTCGCATTCTCTATATGCAATCCTTTATAAATATCTTCCAAGCTTCCCATATCTACTAATAGATATAATTCTTTGACCTTACCAATACGATCCAAATAACGATTCAACTTCTCAATCATTGTAGCCGTATCAATATATAAAGGCATATCTAGCGCATCAAATATATATTGTCCTAAGAAACGATTGGCTGCATCCGCAATACTAGAAGCCGTAGAAAAACCATGTGATAGTACAACGGCTGCTTTTTGAGAAAGCCTTGAATCCTTTTGGACATTATAAACATAGAAAATAAATGTACATATAATAATGGAATACATATCCATTTCTAGATAGGACTTTAAATATGTACAGATTTCTAAAGAGACATTCGTCGCTCTAAAGAATTCTTCCTGCAACATTTGATATAAATCATCACATTCTTCTTCATGCTTTAAAAACCAGCTTCTTAAATCATGATACTCATGATGAATCTCATCTAAATAAGAAGCGATAGCTAATGTTTCATTATTTGTGATTTTTAATCCATAACGAGATTCAATCAAATTAAAGATATGCTGCACACCACGATTATAATAATCAACCTGACTCGATTCTTTCTTTCTAAAGATCAAATTATCAAAATATTTTTGAACATAATTCTTTTCTTTTGCCATAAAATCCGACAAACTTGTATGTTCCTCTTTATATTTTCTAAAACAAGCCAATAAACTATCATTCAATTGAAGAATTTCTTTTGTGCCATTATAGTACCCCTGCAAATCATCTACATAGATATATTCATCATCATCTAAAACTGTTTTTTGATTCGCATAGACCTGTTGTAAAAGATCTTTAGGCAAACTATCCAAGTGAATCACTAATTCATCATTGACTTTATCAAATAAAGAGTTGATACAACAAGACTGCACGCTACTCTTTAATTGACCAATGTTACCTGGCATCTTGCTTTGCAGCAAGGCATTATATACTTTACTACTCATCTTGATCTGACAACCTAAACGTTTTTCTTCCTGACTAAAAATGTCATGCAACAACTCAATACGCTCTTGCGTACCTCTTTGTTCAAGACTAGGAATCGTAATGGTCATCGGAATACGTCGCATCAATGTTTTTAATAAAACCTTGTCCGGATTTTCTGTTGTCGCAAACACAATACGAACATTGGACTTATACCACTTTTCATTATCTCCCACACGATGGTAAATACCTTGATCCATAAACAAGAATAATTTTTCCTGGCATTCGGCCTTTAATTCATGCACCTCATCCAAAAATAAAACGCCATTATCAGCTAACGCAATCAAACCCTCATTATCTTTTTCAGCACCTGTAAAAGCACCTTTGACATGACCAAATAGATTGGCTGTTAATAATTCAGGATTGTTCGCATATTCACTACAGTTCACCTGCACAAATTGTCCATCTTTGGCGATAACCCCATGGTTTCTTGCCCACTCATACGTCAACTTTGCAATTAAAGACTTACCCGTTCCCGTAGGCCCATATAGTAACATAGGCAACCCGTTAGGAGGATATGAAATAGTAGCTTTACATTGTTTAACAGTTTGAGCCAAAGAATGATTCATACCCACTAGTTTTTCAAAATCCTTCTTTTCCTGATTTGACAACAAATCATCTATACTCGCATATATACTATCTTTAAAAGGAATTCCCTTTTCTTTTAAATATTCAACCGAAATGAAACAAAACGGTTTCGATTCAATGCGAACCAATTTGTGTTCTTTTACTAATTTATTTAATACAACAGACACCTGTGAGCGGCTGATCTTTAAATTCTCACTAATCAAGGCAACTGTTGTTTGATCAAAATCACTATTATTACAACATGCCAAAATATATGCCAATATTTTTTCTATCATGTTACCCCTCCACTTTTTTGAATTATTATACCATAATATGTTATAACATACATATGAAACAAGACTTGATTTATACACACACCTACAAACAGACACTCCATATGACAACAGGTTTAAAGTCACATCTAGAAATATTAAGTAAAGATAGACAATCCTTATCGGACCTTTTATATAATGTCAGTCAAAATAATCCTTTTTTAGAATACACTCCAAGCCAAGATATCCAACAATATCTTGAAGCTGGTATTTCAAATAAGCCAAGTCTAAAGGATGAGTTATATCTGCAGCTGCATACAAGCACTAAAAAATACAATGAAACCATTGCCAATTATATTATTGAATCTTTAGATAGTCATGGCTTCTTTGATCAAGACATCCAAACTGTCCTATCGGACTTAAAATGTACTAAAACACAATTTGAAGAAACACTCTCTTTCATTCAAACCTTTGAACCCATTGGTGTGGCCGCTAAAAATAGTATTGATTCTTTAATGATTCAATTAAAAGAAAAAGGCTATACAATCGCCTACACAATTTTAAAGGATCATTCCAAAGAACTTGAAGAAAAAGATTTCTATACAATTTCTGAATCTTTAGATATACCTTATGAATCTGTATTCGATGAATTAGCTCACATGCAAGAGTGCAATCCCTTTCCATGCAGTGAATATGACACAGAAAGTACGACAAATTTAGCTTTACCTGAATTCACAATTGAAATTGTAGAGGATCAATTAAAAATCATTCCTAAAGAAATGGGCAATCTATCCCTTCATTGTGAAGAAGTAAAATTGTCAAAAGAAGCTAAAAAATATTTAAATGAAGCTAAGTTTTATATTGACAGTATCAACCGTCGAAATAAAACGATCCTTCTACTCGCAAATATATTGATTACGCATCAAAAGAATTACTTTCTATTTCAAGATGATTTAAAAGAATGCACACTTAAAGAAATTGCGCAAGAATCTGGCTACTCGATTTCAACTGTTTCTAGAACTTTGAGTGATAAATATTATGAATTTAATGATCATATGTATCCAGTCAAAGATCTATTTATTTCAAAGACACACAAAGGAAGCAGTAAAGACTCTATTCAAAACGCCATTCAATTATTAATTGAAGTGGAAGATAAAGAAAATCCTCTACAAGATGAAGAAATTGTAGAGGAATTAGAAAATATGGAACTCTACGCATCAAGAAGAACCATATCTAAATATCGAAAGGAATTAAACATTCCGAATTCGAAACAAAGAAAAAAACAAGCTATACACATGGGTTAATATATTTCCCATGTTTTTTCTTCTCTATGCAATACTATCTTTTATACCCTTTATACCCACTACCCATTTTATAAGGGGTATAAAAAAGGAGACGATCAATAAATATCGCCTCGTACTAGTTTCTTTGAATATATATGATAATACCCCATTAATAGTGCTGCATTTACGATCCATGTTAGTGGCCAACCTAAGAATACAGTAATTAATTCTGAACTAAATTGTGTTGCCACAAATAAATAGACTTGTCTTAAAATAACGAAACACAAAATCATAGAATACATTGGAATCTTCGATAAGCCTACTCCTCTTAATGCACCTGCCGTAATATGGGATAAAGGAAGGAAGATATATCCTGGCGCAAAGACAGAAATCATAGTCACACCAGCTACAATTACATCTTTATCTTGTGAGAACAACCCAACTAAGAATTCTCCATTTGTATAAATTAAGAAAGCTCCTAATGCGATGATAACTTCACACATCAATAATGTTGTATATAAGCCTTTTCTTACACGCTTATAGTTTTGAGCTCCATAGTTCTGTCCCACAAATGTTGTGATGGCCATTGAGAAACTTTGAATTGGAAGCTGCAAGAAACCATCTAATTTCGTTGTTGTACTATAGCCTGCAACTGCAGCCGATCCAAATCTAGAAATATACGATTGGACAATTACGTTTGAAAAGGAAACAATACTATTTTGTAGTGCTGCCGGAATACCAATCGAAATAATTCTTGATAGAATTGGCTTACAAAAACGAATCTTAGAAATATATACCTTATAATCTTTATCTGTATGCATTAACTCGCGCATAACTAGAATGGCTGAAACGAGCTGTGCCAAAGTTGTCGCAATACCAACGCCGGCAACGCCTAAATGAAAGTAGATCACAAACACAAAGTCTAATACTATATTAACTAAACTCGATACAACTAAATAGATCAATGGATTTTTACTATCACCCAAAGCTCTTAATATTCCAGCTCCCATATTATAAATTAACGAAAAGGAAACACCCGCAAAATAGATTTGCAGATAAATTACAGCTAAAGGCAAAACTTCTTTAGGAGAACCAATCATCACTAAGATGGGTTTAGATAGAGCAATACCTAATATGGTGAATAAAACACATAAAACTAAAGTTAAAGCTAAAGATGTATGGATGGAATCCTGCATCTTTTTTGTTTCTTTAGCCCCAAAATATTGTGCAATCACAACACCAGCACCCGTAGATAATCCCATAAAGAAGCCAACTAACATATTAATAATAGAAGTAGATTGTCCTACAGCTGCTAGGGCATGTGAACTGACAAAGTTACCTACCACATACGAATCGACTGTATTGTATAATTGTTGAAATAAATTTCCTACAAGTAATGGTAAAGAAAAAATCAAAATCGACTTCCATATACTTCCCTTTAATAAATCTGTACTTTCCAACGCCTTCACCCTTCCCAAAAGAAAATGCAGAATTCCAATTGGTCTTCTACATTATGTAAAATAATTTTAACTCTTTTCTGAAAAAAATGAAAGCTTATCCTAAAACTACATCCAATATCATCATGATACAAAATCCAAATAAGAAAGAAAGCGTTGGAAGGTTCGAGTGTTTTCCTTGTGCCATTTCAGGAACAAGCTCTTCAACCACCACAAACAACATAGCGCCTGCCGCAAAACTTAAACACAAAGGTAGACATTGTAAGATCCAATTTGAAAATAAAATAGTGATATAGCCAAATATAGGTTCGACAATACCCGATAATGAACCAATCAAAAACGCCTTATGTTTTGAATATCCATTACTCTTTAAGGGCAATGATAAAATAGCGCCTTCGGGAAAATTTTGTATCGCAATCCCAATCGATAAAGCTAAGGCTGAAAAAAGATTTCCTGTTTGAATCGCTTGTGCAAGTACAATACCTACGGCCATGCCTTCTGGAATATTATGCAAAGTAACCGCAAAAACTAGTTTTGTCGTTTTCTTAAGATGCGACTCTTTTCCCTCCTCATCATTTGTTCCAGGATGCATGTGAGGCACGATACAATCTAAGAAAAGTAGTAATAAAGCTCCTAAAAAGATACCAAGTACAATAACCAAGATATTCTTTTCTTGTTCCATCGCTGGAATCAATAAGGACCAAATACTTGCAGCCACCATAACGCCTGAGGCAATACCAGAAAAGCATCGTGATAAGAGTTCATTATTTTTATTTTCCATAAAATACACAACGGCTGAACCTAGTGTTGTACCAAAAAAAGGAATTAGTAATCCTAACCACATAATTATCACCCATAGTTAGTTTAAACTAATTCCTTTATATTCGTCAATTCAAACGCAAATTGTATGTAAATCCATGATGCTCAATATAATCTTCTAAGATCCATCCCTTATCATGAATTTCTTTAGCTGCTTCTTTTCCTACATATCTAAAGTGCCATGGCTCATTGGTAGCTCCTGTACGGTCTCCTGCATTTTCTGGAAAACGTAAAATGAATCCATATTTATAGGCATTTTGTTCAACCCAATCATAGTCTGGGGTTTCACCAAATGTTCCATACGTTCCATCCAATACACTTTGACTTGTTAGATCCACGCTCAATCCACATTGGTGTTCACTTGATCCTGGAATCGAAACTAAACTTGCCGCATAGGCTGCATCATACATCGCAAAATACTCATTGTATACAGCTAATTGTGTTTCATAAGAACGATATGAACTCTTGACCGCAATACTATAGCCTTGTTTCAAGCCATCCTTATACATTTTTTCTAATGCGCTTGCCGCTTCATCTCTCATTTGTCCAACTTCTGTTTCATAAGGAATATTCACATCTCTTAGATCCTTAGGCACATAATCGCTTGGAACACTAAATCCATTCTTAATTAGAATCAATGTATCCTCTGGATTTTCAATCGTATAAGAACGACTATCTTTTTTACTTGAATCAATACCTGGATAAGATACTTGTAGCACAGCCTTTAATGGGCTTAACCCAGAAGCCACATATTCTTTGATGTCTGTAATTTGTGCCCCTTTAATAGCTAAATATTTCTTTGCCTTTTTATAAGGTACATTGGCTGAAATCAATGTATCTAAATTAGAAATGGTATATATATCTGAATTTTTAAATAGAATATCGGATGTATATCCTAAATAATTTAAATCTTCCATTCTTTCATAGTAAGAATCAATATAATACACTACTTTTTTTACACTCTTTTTTGAAGCCCTGTAATATTCATCATACAACAAGTAATGTGCATCATTCTTTACTTTATCCCACTTTGAAATATCAATAATTTGATCATAATCCAAAATGTCTTTGATGTCTTCCTTCTCTAATTTTAAAACAACCTTTTTATCTTCTTTGTGGTATCCTTTAATACTCAAGCGAATACTTGTAAAATTCGCAATCAATAATGCGATACAAATAACTGGAATCATCACAACAATTGCGATTCTCTTCGTATTTACTTTTCTCTTTTTCTTTGCCATAAACTCACCCAAATCATTATATAGAATAAGAACGTGAAAGACAAATGAGTTTCATTTACAAATTATTTTCATATTATATGTAATATTTTTCATTACGTGATACAATAGTTTCTAGAGGTGATATAAATGTTATTTAGAAACGCAACCATTTATACTATGGAGCAAGCACCCTTTGTAGGTGATTTTAAAATTGAAAAAGGTGTATTTACACAAGTAGGAAAAAATCTAACACCCAATGTTGGTGAAGATGTACAAGACCTTTCAGGTCTATATGTTTTCCCTGGTTTAGTGGAAAGCCATTGCCATCTAGGTATGGAAGAAACTGCCATTCGTTTTGAAGGGAATGACGTCAATGAAATCACAGATCCAATCACGCCAAATATGCGAGGAATTGACGGATGTAATCCAATGGATGAAACAGTAGAACTTGCATTAAAAGGTGGAGTTACCACTGTAGCTGCAGGGCCTGGTAGTGCCAACGTTCTTGGTGGAACTTTCTTTGCGTATAAGACAAAAGGAAATTGTATTGATGAAATGAGTATTCAAAATCCAATTGCGATGAAGGCAGCCTTTGGTGAAAATCCTAAGCGTTGTTATCAGGGAAAGAAAATTGATACGCGTATGCAGATCAGTGCATTATTAAGAGAAACTCTAGCTAAAACTAAAGAATATATGTTAAAGAAAGAATCTGGTAAAGATGTAGATTATGATCAAAAGTTAGAAGCCATGATTCCAGTTATCAAAAAAGAATTGCCATTGAAGTGCCATGCTCATAGAGCGGATGATATTTTAACAGTCATTCGTATTGCGAAAGAATATGACATTGAAGTCACTTTAGATCATGCCACAGACGCAAGATGCATTGTCGAACAGATCAAAGAAAGTGGATTCCCATGTATTTGTGGACCTAGTTTTGGTCATAAGACAAAATTTGAATTGAAATCCAAATCCTTTAAAACGCCTGGCGTATTAAATAAAGCTGGAATCCTAGTTTCCATCACAACTGATTCTCCAGTTATTCCAGAACAATACTTATCTTTGTGTGCAGCTCTTGCCGCTAAAGCAGGTATGGATGAATATGAAGCGATCAAGGCCATCACAATTAATCCAGCTAAGATTTTACATTTAGATGATCGAATTGGTTCAATCAAAGAAGGTAAAGATGCTGACTTTGTGATTTGTACAAAGAACATTCTAGATACGACAAATGAAATCAAATCTGTCTATATCGATGGAAAGAAGGCTGTGTAATGTTATTTAAGAACGCGACTATTTATACCATGGAAGAAGAACCTTTTATTGGTGATTTTCGAGTTGATAAAGGTGTATTTACTGAAGTTGGTAAAGATTTAAGTCCAAACGATGAAGAAGTACAAGATTTAAGTGGTCTTTATGTCTTCCCTGGCCTTATTGATGCCCACAGCCATTTAGGTATGGTATGTTCTTCCATTGGTTTTGAAGGTGAGGATGGAAATGAAGTCACAGATCCAGTCACACCAAATATTCGTGGAATTGATGGATGTAATCCAATGGATGAAACGATTGAATTGGCATTAAAAAGTGGAGTGACTACCGTTGCTGCAGGACCAGGTAGTGCTAATGTGATTGGTGGAACTTTCTTTGCGTATAAGACAGCTGGTAACTGCATTGATGAAATGACCATTCAAAATCCTTTAGCTATGAAAGCCGCATTTGGTGAAAACCCTAAGCGTTGCTACAAAGGAAAGAAAATTGATACACGTATGCAGATCAGTGCATTGCTAAGAGAAACTCTAGCTAAGACTAAAGAATACATTCAGAAAAAAGAATCCGGTAAAGATGTAGATTATGATCAAAAGCTAGAAGCGATGATTCCGGTTATTAAAAAAGAAATGCCATTAAAGTGCCATTGTCATAGAGCCGATGATATTTTAACCGTGATTCGTATTGCGAAAGAATATGACATTGAAGTGACATTAGATCATGTAACAGATGGAAGAAGTATTATTCCACAAATTAAAGAGAGTGGTTTTCCATGTATTCTAGGTCCTTGTTTGGGTCATAAATCAAAATATGAAGTTAAAAACATGTCTTTTGAAACGGCCAATGAATTCTATAAAGCCGGTATTCTATTTTCTATTATTACAGACTCTCCTGTAGTACCTGAACAATACTTATCATTAAGTGCAGCTCTAGCCGCAAAGGCAGGTCTTCCAGAATATGAAGCCATTAAGGCCATCACAATCAATCCAGCTAAAATTTTAAAGCTAGATGATCGCATTGGATCTATTAAAACTGGTAAGGATGCAGACTTTGTGATTTGCACAAAGAATATTTTAGATACACAAAATGAAATTAAAGACGTTTATGTCAATGGAAAGAAGGAAGCATAATGTTATTTAAGAACGCAACAATTTATACAATGGAACAAGATCCATTTGTAGGTGATTTTAAAATTGATAAAGGTGTATTTACACAAGTAGGAAAAGATCTAACACCTAATGAAGGTGAAGATGTACAAGACCTTTCAGGTCTATATGTATTTCCTGGTTTAGTGGAAAGCCATTGCCATCTAGGTATGGAAGAAACAGCCATTCGTTTTGAAGGAGATGACGTCAATGAAATCACAGATCCAATCACACCGAATATGCGTGGAATTGATGGATGTAATCCAATGGATGAAACGATTGAATCTGCATTAAAAGGTGGAGTTACTACAGTTGCTGCAGGACCTGGTAGTGCCAATGTGATTGGTGGAACTTTCTTTGCGTATAAAACCGTAGGTAACTGTATTGATGAAATGAGCATTCAAAATCCTTTGGCTATGAAGGCTGCATTTGGAGAAAATCCTAAGCGTTGTTATCAGGGAAAGAAAATTGATACGCGTATGCAGATCAGTGCATTACTAAGAGAAACATTAGAGAAGACAAAGGAATACATAAAGAAAAAGGAATTAGGTAAAGATGTAGCTTATGATCAAAAGTTAGAAGCTATGATTCCGGTTGTCAAAAGAGAAATTCCATTGAAGTGTCATGCACATAGAACGGATGATATTTTAACAGTGATTCGCATTGCGAAAGAATATGATATTAAAGTCACATTAGATCATGTTACAGATGCTCGTTGTATCATTCCTCAAATCAAAGAAAGTGGATTCCCATGTATTTGTGGACCTGCCTTAACACACAAATCTAAATTTGAACTTGCCAACATGTCTTTTGAAACACCAAACGAACTTTATAAAGCAGGCATCTTATTCTCAATCATTACAGACTCTCCTGTAGTGCCTCAACAATATCTTTCTTTAAGTGCTGCTCTAGCCGCAAAAGCAGGACTTCCAGAATATGAAGCCATTAAGGCCATCACAATCAATCCAGCTAAAATCTTAGGTTTAGATAATCGTGTAGGTTCAATCAAAGAAGGTAAAGATGCTGATTTTGTCGTTTGTACAAAGAACATTCTAGATACGACAAATGAAATTACGGCAGTATATGTAGATGGAAAGAAGGCTGCTTAATGATTTTTAAAAACGCCACTATTTATACCATGGAAGAAGATCCTTTTATCGGGGATTTTCGAGTTAATAAAGGTGTATTTACAGAGATTGGTAAGAATTTAGAACCCAAAGATGAAGATGTTCAAGATCTTACAGGATTCAATGTATATCCCGGCATGGTAGAAGCCCATTGTCATTTGGGTATGGAAGAAACGGCCATTGGTTTTGAAGGAAATGATTTAAATGAAATCACAAATCCAATCACTCCAAATATGCGTGGTATTGATGGTTGTAACCCAATGGATGAAACCGTACAAACGGCATTAGAAGCTGGCATCACAACGGTAGCTGCAGGTCCTGGTAGTGCCAATGTGATTGGCGGAACATTTTTTGCGTATAAGACAAAAGGAAATTGTATTGATGAAATGACAATTCAAAATCCAATTGCAATGAAGGCGGCTTTTGGTGAAAACCCAAAGAATTGCTATAAGGATAAGAAAATTGATACGCGTATGCAGATCAGTGCACTACTTAGAGAAACATTGGAAAAGACAAAGGAATACATGTTAAAAAAAGAATCTGGTAAAGATGTAGATTATGATCAAAAGCTAGAAGCAATGATTCCAGTCATCAAAAAAGAGATTCCATTAAAGTGTCATGCGCATAGAGCCGATGATATGTTAACGGCAATTCGAATCGCCAAAGAATATGATATCGAAATCACACTTGATCATGCGACTGATTCAAGAGTGATTTTAGATCAAATCAAAGAGAGTGGTTTTCCATGTATTTGTGGACCAAGTCTTTGTCATAAAGACAAGTTTGAATGTGCCAACGATTCGTTTGAAACCCCAAATAAGATGTATGAAAAAGGCATCTTATTTGCGATCACAACCGATTCCCCATTCAATCCCCAACAATATCTACCATTAAATGCAGCCCTAGCACATAAGGCAGGACTACCAGAACTAGAAGCTATTAAGGCTATCACAATCAATCCAGCTAAGATCTTACATTTAGAGAACAGATTAGGTTCAATCAAAGAAGGCAAAGATGCTGACTTTATTATTTGTACAAAAAGTTTGATTGATTTGAATAATACAATAAAAAATGTATATATTAATGGAACAAAAGCTGTCTAAGACAGCTTTTTATATGTTAAAATAGTGTGGTTGGAGAAAAAGATTATGAATATAGTTGAAAAATATGGTGGAACCAGCGTTGGAACCATTGAACAGATTCAGGCTATTGCACTTCATGCTAAACACATGAAAGAACAAGGTCACAATCTAGTCATTGTTGCGAGTGCCATGGGAAAAACCACAAATAAATTAATAGAATTAGCTCATAGTGTCACAAACAATCCAAACAAGCGAGAATTGGATAGTTTATTATCTACGGGTGAGCAACAAACAATTACACTTCTTGCGATTGCGATGAATTCAATAGGTGTGGATGCGATCAGCTTAACTGGCTATCAAGCCGGTTTTCTAACAAGTAAACACCATTCTCGTGCTTTGATCAAAGATATTGATACAACTACAATTCAAGTTCATTTAGATCAAGGAAAAGTTGTTGTTGTAGCCGGCTTTCAAGGCGCTACTGAATATGGAGACATCACTACTTTAGGTCGTGGTGGAAGTGATACAACAGCGGTTGCGATTGCCGCAAAACTTGGTTATCAATGCCACATTTTTACCGATGTAGATGGAGTCTATACAATTGACCCAAGGTTATATACACGTGCTAAAAAGCTAAAATCCATTTCTTATGAAGAAATGATGCAGATGGCCTGTTTAGGAGCTGGAGTATTAGAAACTCGAAGTGTCGAACTTGCTAGTAAATATAATGTACCCCTTTTCTTAGGAAAAGCTTTGGAAACAGATTTAGAGAAAGGAACTTGGATTATGCATAAAGAATTAGAAGATATGCCAATTACAGGTTTAAGTGTAAAAGACGACTATGCGATCATGCGCTTTATGCACTTACCTAATGATGGTGTTTATTTAGGAAAACTATTTAAGATGATTTCCGATTTAAATATCAACCTAGATACAATTTCACAACAATTAGATGACGAAGGCCTTGCCAACTTTACTTTATATTGTTCTGAAGAACAAAGTAATCAAATCATGGAACATGCCTCAAAAGAATATCCTGTACATCAAATGCTTGGATACATTAAATTGTCTTTAGTAGGTCTTGGTATTTCTACACATTCAGGTATTGCCAGTAAAGTATTAAACATCCTAAGTGAAAATGGCATTAAGTATTATATGATTACTTCTAGTGAAATCTCTATTTCACTAACAATTGAAAAGAAAGATAAGGTTAAAGCGGTTCAAGCTCTTGGAAAGGCATTTGATCTATAATGGAACTTCCAGTTAAATTTAAGGAACAAATGAAAGAACTTCTTCAAGAAGAATACGAGGATTATCTAAATAGTTTTGAACATGAAAGATATTATGGTTTAAGAGTTAATACACTAAAGATTTCTGTTGAAGAATTCTTAAAGATTTCCCCTTTTAAACTAGAACCCATTCCATGGACAAATGATGGCTTCTATTATTCAAGTGAAGATAAACCTAGTAAACACCCCTACTATTATGCAGGCCTTTACTATCTTCAAGAACCCAGTGCTATGTTACCAGCACAAGTTCTTCCTGTAGACGACAATGATATTGTATTAGATACGTGTGCAGCTCCTGGCGGAAAGAGCACAAAGCTTGCAACAAAACTCAATCATACTGGACTTTTAATTTCAAATGATATAAGTTCTTCAAGATGCCAAGGCCTCTTAAAAAACATCGAATTATTTGGTTGTGACAATGCTTGGGTTACCAGTGAAGATTTGACAAACATGGAACAACATTATCCTGAAACATTTGATAAGATTCTAGTGGATGCCCCATGTAGTGGTGAGGGCATGTTTCGCAAAGAGCCAGACTTAATTAAAAGTTGGATTGAAAAGGATGATACATTCTATCCGCCTATTCAAAAAAACATTTTAAATGCTGCTATATCTATGTTGAAGCCAGGTGGATCTATCGTATATTCCACTTGTACTTTTTCGATTCACGAAAATGAAGAAGTTATTCAAGATGTATTAGACAAACATCCAGACTTACATCTTGCTCCTATTAATAAAATCTATGGTATGATGCCAGGCATAAACATGGAGGAATGCGTTCGTTTATATCCACATAAAATCAAGGGAGAAGGTCACTTTGTAGCTTTACTTGTCAAAGATGGAGAAACAAAACATAAAAAAATAAGACTGGAGCCAAGCGATAAGCTTGATGATTGTGTTACTGATTTTTTACGATTGGTTAAATTAAATAAGGGTACCATTAAAATCAAAAAGGACAAGGTCATCTGGTTAAGCAGTGATTTTCAAGCTTATAAAGGCTATCGCGTACTAAGATCTGGCTTATTATTAGGTCAACTCAAAGGTAAACATTTTGAACCCAGCCAAAGTCTTGCCCTTGCCCTTTGTCCTGAACAATTTAAAAATGTATTAAACTTTTCCATTGAAGATGAGCGTGTTATTAAATACTTAAAAGGTGAAACTCTAGATGTGAAAGATTTGGATTCAAAAACATCTGGATGGATACTTGTTTGCGTAAATAACTTCCCTTTAGGCTTTGCGAAACTTTCTAAAGGCTCATTAAAAAATAAATATGCGAAAGGATGGCGTTATCAATGAGACTTGACAAATATTTATCTCATATGGGATTTGGCACAAGAAACGATGTAAAAAAATTAATAAAAAACGGCTGGGTTACCATTAATGATGAAACCATAAAAAAGGCAGACTATAACGTAAAAGAAAATGATCGTGTTTGTGTGGATGATGAACCTGTAAGCTATGTAGAATACGAATACTATATTTTAAATAAGCCTCAAGGCTATGTGAGCGCCACTGAAGATATGGTCTATCCTACAGTCATGGAACTTGTCCAAAGCCAAAGACACGATTTGTATCCAGTGGGAAGACTTGACGTAGATACAGAAGGCTTGTTACTCATCAGCAACGATGGTAAATTAACGCATGAAGTATTATCTCCTAAAAAACATGTAGATAAAAAATATTATGTTGAATTTGATGGGACTTTACCAGAAAATGCCGTAGACTTCTTTAATCAGCCTATGGAATTTGAAGAGTTTACTTCAGCCCCTTCAAAACTAGAAATATTAGATACAAATAAAGCCTATCTAACGATTCATGAAGGAAAATTCCATCAAGTCAAAAGAATGTTTGAAAAGGCAAACTGCACTGTTACCTATCTTCAACGCATTGAATTTGGTCCTTTAAAACTAAATGATTTACCATTAGGTGAATTTAGAACGTTAACCCAAGAAGAATTAGATGCATTAAAAAATTAAATTCATAGGTCCGCACTTTCTGTGGACCTTTTCTTGTGTTAGAATAGGATTGATACCTTAAGAAAGGAATTTTTTTATGGACAATATTTTTTTAAAAGATCAAAAACCAGAAACACTCGATTCTTTTTTAAGTTACAGTGAAGCTGGAAGAGACAATTTAGGAAATACGATTCCAGTTGCGGTTTATCGTATGTTGGAATATTCATTAAAACTAGAATTAGTGAATCGCTTAGGAAAAGAACAACAAGTCGAAATCTTCAGAAATGCCGGACGAATGGCTGGAGAGTATTTTGCGAAACACTTTTTAAATTTAAATCAGCCTTTAGATACATTTGTATCCCATCTTCAAAATACTCTAGAACAATTTAAAATCGGTATTTTACGCATTGAAAGTATTGATGAAGAAACCGGAAGAATCATTTTAACCGTATCTGAAGATGCCGATTGTTCTGGATTACCAGTACTGGGTGAAACTGTATGTAATTATGATGAAGGGTTTATTTCTGGTATCCTCTCATTATATTCAAACAAACACTATGAAGCTGTGGAAGTGGATTGTTGGGCCACTGGCGATCGTGTTTGTCGTTTCCATGTCAATATCAAGAAATAATATATGTCTAATGAAAATTGTGAAATACTCTTTGATTATTTAAGAAGTATTTTGTATGATTCAACCCCAACACAAATCGATGTACACTCCTTAGATGAAGACTTTCAAAAACTAGGTATGGGACTGCAATATTTAGATCATGCGATTCAAGAAATGAAACAATGTTCAACAGCATTAGCGAAAGGAAATCTTTCTGAATTCAACCCTTCAAGAGATAATTTCTTATGTGCGAATCTAAAGAATATTCATGCAAATCTAGAACATTTAACTTGGCAGGCTAAACAAGTGGCCAAAGGAGATTATTCCCAACACGT
Organism: uncultured Holdemanella sp.; assembly: GCF_934772795.1. Classification (GTDB taxonomy): domain Bacteria; phylum Bacillota_I; class Bacilli_A; order Erysipelotrichales; family Erysipelotrichaceae; genus Holdemanella. The sequence goes on along the minus strand of NZ_CAKVMR010000035.1, from coordinate 1,649 downwards.
TTCGTATTTAGGTGAATTCTCTAAATCTTTTAACAGTATGACAAAACAGTTAAAAGAACGGGAGAAGCAATTAAAATCAGAAGCTGAATTAGAAAAGAAACATGCAGAAACTGTCAATAAGTATAATCAATTATTATTAGAACTCATTCGTCAAAGTAACGATGATGTATTAATTACAGATATTGATCAATCTACAATATTATATTCAAGCCACAACAAAGTTCGTGTAGAACAAGAGAATGAAATCTTATATTATTTTTACAAAAATATAAATAATCCTTGTGAATGGAACATGAAAGATAAAGACAATCGATACTATCATATTGTCACCATTAATATGGAATGGCAGGATAAATTATCTTTTGCGCACTTCATTCATGATGTCACACAAGAAAAGAAAGAGCAGGATTGCCTGCGTCAACAAGCACATATTGATGCACTAACACAAGTTGGAAATCGTTATTATTTCCAAGATGAAATGCAACGATTTTCAGATTGTAAAACATCGGCTACATTGTGCTATTGCGACCTAGATCACTTAAAATATGTCAATGACAACTATGGACATGATAAGGGTGACACATATATTTGTGATTTTGTCAAAATCTTAAAATCAAACATTCGCGAAGATGATATCATTGCTCGTTTAGGAGGAGATGAATTCTGTATTCTATTTAAAAATGGATCTATTGATTCCATAAATCAGAAAATGGAATTTATCAACAAAGAATTTTCCGAACAAGCCAATGAATATCCGCAAAGCTTTAGTTATGGAACTATCTATATTGATGAAAATGAAGATACTTCTCTACTTAAAATCCTACAAATCGCCGACCAAAGAATGTATGCACAAAAGCGAAATAGGGTAGAGGGATAAAATTATCGCCCCTCCCATTGAACCGTACGTACGGGTCTCGTATACGGCTCTACATTTATATCGAAACTATAACGAATCACAAAATCTCAAGATAGTAAATAAGGGGATTGACCAAACCTGGCCTATCTCCTTTCTTTATGCCTAAAACAATGGGAGAAAGAAGAAAATTCACAATATTCCCAGTACTTCTCCTATACCATCCAAGTCTAGAGTTAGCACATTTAAATATATCATCATGCGTGAATTTACATCTACATGCAATATTTAGTTTCATAAGATTCTTGTATATAGTCCTTGGTCTTTTCCATTGTTTAATGATAATACATCTCACTTTATGGCGTAACCATTGACCAAATTCTTCCAAGAACACTTTGATACTTGAAATTTTAAAGTATTGTATCCAACCTCTAATCATTTGATTCAATTTCTCAAATGTAACTGAAAGTGGTCTTGAAACTGCGTGTTTTCTTTCCAAATATTTTTGGATATTTGAGTAAAGACGCTTCTTCCTATCTTTAGTAGGAGCACATTTCCATACTGTTTTAGCTTTGTAAAATGTAAAACCAAGAAATTGACCTTTAGTTGGTCTAACCACTCTAGTTTTTGTTGCATTAACCTTCAAGAATAGTTTTCTTTCTAGCCACGATGTCACTGATTTCATTACACGGTTTGCACTCATTTCGCTTTTAACGAAAATGATACAATCGTCGGCACTATGCCGATTTCGGAATAGTGCCGACTATACCGAAGTTGAAACTATGCCGAAACTTTC